>JANOYI010000015.1:0-6822 GCA_031428795.1 Ilumatobacteraceae bacterium
GCCGCCTGGGCGCCGCCGAAGCACACCATGCCGACAAGGAACAGCGGGAACGAGCGCAGCTGACCACCGATGCCGGCGATCACAGCGCCGACCGAACCGAGGCCAAAGGCGAACATCAGCCCAGGACGGCGACCACTCCGACGCATGAATGCCGACAATGGAACGGCCAGAAACGCAGAGCCCAATGTGAAAGCCGCGGCACCTGACCCAGCGAAACGATCCTTGCCGTTCAGCAGATCCTTGGCCAGCAGCGCGCCGACGGCGACCACGCCCGCAACCGCGGCTTGGCCGGGAACCTGCGCCAGACGAAGCGTGACGAGGGTGCGTTTCTGCAGCACCGAGTGGTCAGCGACGGTGTCGACCACCAGTGGAATTTCGGTCACGGCGTGACCGTAGCAACCGAGCTCATCCGTCGAGGAGGGGTTTCAGGAAACGCCCGGTGTGGCTGTCGTCAACCTTGGCGACGGTCTCGGGGCTGCCCTGCGCCACCACCATGCCGCCGCCGCTGCCGCCCTCGGGCCCGAGATCGACAATCCAGTCGGCAGTCTTGATGACGTCGAGGTTGTGTTCGATGACCAACACGGTGTTGCCCTGGTCGACCAGCCGCGAAAGCACGGTGAGTAGGCGTCGTACGTCTTCGAAGTGCAAGCCGGTGGTGGGCTCGTCGAGCAGATAAATGGTGTGGCCCGTATTTCGCTTGGCCAGTTCGGTCGCCAGCTTCACGCGCTGCGCCTCGCCGCCCGACAGCGTGGGGGCCGACTGACCGAGACGGACGTAACCGAGCCCGACGTCCATCAGGGTGCGCATGTAGCGGTGGATGGCCGGTTGGTTGGCAAAGAAATCGACGGCCTCAGCAACCGGCATGTCGAGAATCTCGGCGATGTTCTTGCCCTTGAACTGAATGTCGAGGGTGTCGCGGTTGTAGCGAGCGCCCTTGCAGACTTCGCACGGCACGTACACGTCGGGCAGGAAGTGCATCTCGATCTTGATGGTGCCGTCGCCGCTGCACGCCTCGCAGCGACCGCCCGCAACGTTGAAGCTGAAGCGGCCGGGCATGTAGCCGCGCACTTTCGACTCGGCGGTGGTGGCGAACAACTTGCGAATGTTGTCGAACACGCCGGTGTACGTGGCCGGGTTGCTCCGCGGCGTACGACCAATCGGTGACTGATCCATATCGATCACCTTGTCGAGCTTCTCGATGCCCTTGATGTTCTTGTGTCGGCCGGCAGCGGACTTCGACTTGTAGATCTTCTGCATCAGCACGGGCAGCAGGATGTCGCGCACCAGCGTGCTCTTACCGCTACCGCTGACACCAGTAACCGCAACGAAACAGCCCAACGGAATCTTCACGTCGAGGTTGCGCAAGTTGTGCTCTTTTGCGCCCTGGATTTCGATCCAGTCGTCTCCCGGCTTGCGCCGAACCTGCGGCACCGGAATGGTGCGCTTACGGCTGAGGTACTGGCCGGTGATGGATGCCTTCGACTTGAGGATGCCCTTCACCGGACCGCTGTACACCACTTCCCCACCGTGCTCGCCAGCGCCGGGGCCGATGTCGACAATCCAGTCGGCCTCCATGATGGTGTCTTCGTCGTGCTCCACGACCAGCACCGTGTTGCCCAGGTCGCGTAGGCGCAGCAACGTGTCGATGAGACGACGGTTGTCGCGCTGGTGCAGACCGACTGACGGCTCGTCGAGTACGTAGAGCGTGCCCACCAGGCCGCTACCGATCTGACTGGCAAGGCGGATTCGCTGCGCCTCACCGCCGGCCAGCGTGCCCGCATTGCGCGAGAGCGAGAGATAGTCCAGGCCGACGTCGAGCAGGAAGCCGAGCCGCGCGTTGATCTCCTTCGTCACTCGCTCTGCGATCATTCGGTCGCGCTCGCTGAGCTCGAGTGCAGCGAGGAAGTCAGCCGAATCACCAATGGCCATCTCGCAGATCTCGGAGATGTTCTTGTCATTGATGGTGACCGCCAGCGTCGACGGCTTCAGACGGGCGCCATTGCACTTCGGGCACGGCACCTCACGCATGTAACCCTCGTACTGCTCGCGTGCCCAGTCGCTCTCAGCGCCCTCACGGCGACGGTTGAGCCACGGCACCACGCCTTCGTAGGCAGTCGAATACTCGCGGGTGCGGCCGTACCGGTTCTTGTACTTGACCTTCAGGTTTCCCTCGACGCCGTACAGGATGACCTTCTGCTGCTTGGCCGTGAGCGCGCCGTACGGGGCATCCATGTCGATGTTGTACGTCTCGGCGACGGCTTCCAGCATGCGGGTGAAATACTGCGTGCTGCTGGTGCGCCACGGTGCGATGGCTCCGCCGTTGATGGACATGTCGTGATCGGGTATGAGCAGTTCAGGGTCGACCTCGAAGGTTGTGCCCAGCCCGTCGCATGTCTCGCAGGCGCCATAGGGAGAGTTGAACGAGAAGTTGCGCGGGGCTGGCTCGTCGTAGCTGGTCCCGCACTTCGGGCACGCCAAGTGCTGGCTGAAGGTGAGCGTTTCGCCTTCTACCGCATCGCCAGCAGCCGCGTCCTTGGCTGCGAACAACTCGATCTCGGCGACACCGTCGGCCAGCTTGAGCGCGGTCTCCAACGAGTCGGTGAGCCGACGCTCGATGCCGTCGCGACGCACCAGACGATCGACGATGATCTCGATCTTGTGCACCTCATAGCGCGCCAACTTTTCGTCGCGCTTGAGGAACTCGGCAATGTCGACGACTTCGCCATCGACACGGGCACGAACGAAACCCTGCCCGGCGAGGTCGTCGAGCAACGTGCTGTACTCACCTTTTCGACCGCGCACAACGGGCGCCAGGACCTGGAAGCGGGTGCCATCAGGCAGCAGGAGAATGCGATCCACAATCTGCGACGGCGTCTGGCGCTGCAGCCGAGTGCCATCGTTGGCGCAGTGCTGCACACCGATGCGGGCGAACAGCAGCCGCAGGTAGTCGTACACCTCGGTGATGGTGCCCACCGTTGAGCGTGGGTTGCGGCTGGCGCTCTTCTGGTCGATGGAGATAGCCGGCGACAAGCCCTCGATGACATCGACGTCGGGCTTGTCCATCTGCCCTAAGAACTGGCGGGCGTACGCGCTGAGCGACTCGACGTAGCGACGCTGCCCTTCCGCATAGATGGTGTCGAACGCGAGGCTGCTCTTGCCCGAACCAGAGAGGCCGGTGAACACCACCAGCCGGTCGCGCGGAATCTCGATACTGATGTTTTTCAGGTTGTGCTCGCGCGCGCCGCGCACGACAATCTTCGCTTCGGGAGCAGCGGCCATGGGCGGGAGGATACCAAACGAACACCTGTTCTCTGCAACCACAAGGTGACCGCCATCGGGGTTTCAAAATTGTTTGTCAAGATTTGTTGAAGTTGCCTGCTCAGCGCGCCGATAGAAGGGCATGAGCATCGGCGCCAGTCACGACACCACGTTCACGCGTGCAGCGCAACGCGTGCTCGAACATCTTTCCGCGACCACGGGACTGGGCACCTGGGCGGTGTGCAAAGTCGACGCTTACGGAAGTCACACGCTGGCCGTTGACGACTCGGTGGGCGCCGTTCAGTCCAACACCACGATCACCGAGCCACTGGGCCAAGGTGCGCATGTCCGCATTTCAGCCCCCGTTACATTTCCCGACGGGCAACCATTCGGCGAGCTGATTGGCTTTGACCGTCGCGAACCCATGATCCCCGTCGAACAGAGCACCGCGCAAGCCCGCATGTTCGCGACCTTGCTCGGCGCGCTCGCCGCCGCCGAGGCAACGCTGTGTATCGAACGTCGTCACGCCGAGATTCGCGACGGTCTTTCCGACCCGCTCACCGGGTTGGCCACACGTCAGGGTTGGGAGCAACGGCTTCGTCGCGACGAGCAGTTCTGCCGCGCGTTCGGCGAGTCTGCTGCCGTCATGATGATCGAGCTGGACGACCTCAAACGGAACAACGAGCTGCACGGCCACTCGGCCGGCGACGAGCAGCTGAAAGTTGCCGGCACCGTGCTGCGCGAGGTTCTCGCAGGGCGCCACTACGGGGCGCGTATCACCGGGGATCGTCTTGGCGCACTGCTGGTCGGCGTCAGCGACCACGAGGTTGGCGAGCTGGAACGCGTCACGCGCCAGGCCCTCGCCGCCTCTGAAGTGTCGGCAGCGGTCGGTGTCGGGCGCCGTCGCCCGGAGACCGGTATCGACGGAGCATTGGCAGCAGCGGATGGCGATATCACGCGCACCCATTCCGTTCGGGAGTCGGCGTCGGCCGACGAGAACCAGGCTGCTGAGCTGCTCGACGCCATGGAGCGCGGCGCCATCAAGCCGTATTTCCAACCGATTGTCGACCTGCGAACGGGTGAAGTGGTCACGTTGGAAGCGCTGGCTCGCTGGCAGTCCCCGGAGGGCGTTCGCGAGCCCGACCAATTCCTTCCGCTGCTACAGCAGGCAGGGCTCTTGGGCGCACTCTTCGATCGCATTCTGGAGGATGGCCTGCAAAAGTTGGTCGAGTTCCGAGTGATCTCCCCCAACCTGCAGCTGGCGGTCAACTTCGAGTTCGACACAAAGCCGGTCAACTCGCTGCTCGACACCGTCCGCGATCGCCTGAACGCCTACGGCCTTCCGCCTGAGGCGCTGTCGCTGGAGCTCAGCGAGCGGCAGACCTTCGAGCTGCCTGCCGACGTGCGCAACGAGCTGTTCGCCATCGCCGACATGGGTGTGCATCTCATGCTCGACGACTTCGGCACTGGCTTCGCCTCTCTTGAGACACTGACCAGCCTGCCCGTGACCGGGGTCAAGTTGGACCGTCGGTTCACCGGCCAAGTTGTGAATGGTGAGCGCGAGAGCATCGTCGTCAAGGCAATGATTGCGCTCGCTGCAGAGACCGGTCTGACCGTGATCGCCGAAGGCATCGAGACGCAACTGCAGTGCGACCGTCTGGTGCGCATGGGTTGCCGCCTCGGCCAGGGCTACCTGTTTGCACTCCCCCAGCCCGCCGACGCTGTTGCCACGGTGCTGTCGGCTCCGCTGGTTTCCACCTTCTAGATCTCGAGCGGCTTAGCCGGCGTCGCGCAACTCGCGACGCAGCTCGTTGACTTCGTCGCGCAGGCGCGCTGCGTACTCGAACTTCAGCTCGGCGGCGGCCTCGTGCATCTCCTCTTCCAGCGTTTGGATGAGGCGGGCCAGTTCTTGCTGCGGCATCGTCTTCAGCTCGCGCTGCACCTTGTCGCGTTCGCGGTTTCGCCGGTTGCCCTTGCCCGGCACGGGCGCCGTGTCGTCCGGCCGGAGCAACGAGAGAATATCGCCGACGGCCTTTCGGATGGTTTGCGGGTTGATGCCGTGCTCGAGGTTGTACGCAATCTGGCGGGCACGGCGTTCACGTGTCGTGTCGATGGCCCTCGTCATGCTGGGCGTGATCTTGTCGGCGTACATCACCACTTGACCATCGACGTTGCGGGCCGCGCGACCAATCATCTGGATCAGTGAGGTCTCGCTGCGCAGGAAGCCTTCCTTGTCGGCATCGAGGATGCTGACAAGCGACACTTCCGGAAGGTCGAGGCCCTCACGGAGCAGGTTGATACCGACCAACACATCGAACTCGCCCAGGCGGAGAGCGCGCAGGATTTCGATGCGCTGAATGGTGTCGATGTTGCTGTGCAGGTACCGCACGCGCAGACCTTGCTCGAGCAGATAGTCAGTGAGATCTTCGGCCATCTTTTTGGTGAGTGTGGTCACCAGAATGCGATCGCCCATCGTGAGGCGCTTGTTGATGTTCTCGATGAGGTCGTCGATCTGACCCTTGGTGGGCTTGACGATGACTTCCGGGTCGACCAGGCCGGTGGGGCGCACGATCTGCTCGACCACTTGCTGGCTGTGTGAGATCTCGTACGGCGACGGCGTGGCCGACACGAACACGCACTGGTTGACGCGCTCGAACGTCTCCTCGAAGCGAAGCGGTCGGTTGTCGCGCGCGCTGGGCAAACGGAAGCCGTGCTCGACGAGTATGTCCTTGCGGCTGAGGTCGCCCAAGTACTGCCCGTGCAGCTGCGGGACGGCCACGTGGCTCTCGTCGATGACGAGTAGGAAGTCTTTCGGGAAGTAGTCGATGAGGGTGAACGGTGGCTGCCCGGTGACGCGACCGTCGATGTGCATCGAGTAGTTCTCGATACCGTTGCAGTACCCCACCTCGGCCATCATCTCCAGGTCGTATTGGGTACGCATGCGGAGGCGTTGCGCCTCGAGCAACTTGCCGTTGGCCTCGAACCATGCAAGCCGCTCTTGCAGCTCAGCCTCGATGCCGACCACGGCTTTGCGCATGCGCTCTTCGCCGGCGACGTAGTGGGTAGCCGGAAAGATCATCACCTGACTCATATCGTTGAGCGTTTCGCCAGTGAGCGGGTCGATGGTGGTGATGCGGTCGACGGTGTCGCCGAACATCTCGATGCGCAGCACCGTCTCGTCGTAGGACGGGTGGATCTCGATGGTGTCGCCACGCACGCGAAACTTGCCACGACCGAGTGCGATGTCGTTGCGGTCGAACTGAAGGTCGACGAGGCGGCGCAGGATGCTGCGCATGTCGTAATCGACTCCGGTGTGCAGTTCCAGCAGCTGCCCGCGGTACTCCGCCGGATCGCCCATGCCGTAGATACAGCTGACCGAGGCGACCACGATGGTGTCGCGTCGCGTGAGCAAGGCCGCCGTGGCCGAATGACGAAGGCGATCGATCTCGTCGTTGACCGACGAGTCCTTCTCGATGTACGTGTCGCTGGCGGCCATATAGGCCTCGGGCTGGTAGTAGTCGTAGTAGCTGACGAAGTACTCCACCCGGTTGTTGGGGAAGAACT
>JANOYI010000016.1:0-33805 GCA_031428795.1 Ilumatobacteraceae bacterium
CCGGGCATCACGAACGGCATCTCGGCGGTTACCTCTGCGCACTTCAACGGCTCGCCGGTCGTTGTGCTCGGCGGTCGAGCGCCAGAAGCTCGATGGGGAAGCGGCTCGCTGCAAGAGTTCGACCACGTGCCGGTGCTGCAGTCGATTACCAAGAGCGCAGCGACGGTCAAGGACGCAACCCAGGCGGGTGCGATGGTGCACGCCGCGGCTCGTCTCGCGATGCAGCCGCACCGCGGTCCGACCTTTCTTGACGTTCCGCTCGACGTGTTCTTCGCCGGGTCGGCCGGTGATATCCCGGTCGTCGACGAGTGCGTCGGCCTCGGCGCTGCACCGAACGACGACGAAGTTGCCCGCCTGATGGATCTGCTGGCCAATGCCGAGCGCCCGGCGTTCATCGTCGGCAGTGACGTCTACTGGGACGGTGCATGGGACGCGCTGCGTGCCGCCGCCGAACTCCTGCGTGTTCCGTGCTTCTTCAACGGTCTCGGTCGCGGCACTCTCCCGGCCGACCACGAGCTGGCGTTTCTGCGCACCCGCGGGCTGCTGAAGGCGCGCGCCGACCTCGTTGTCGTGTGGGGAACACCCCTCGACTTCCGGCTCGGCTTCGGTCAGTTCGGCAACGCACAGGTCGCGCACGTCGTCGACAGCGACGAGCAACGCGCCAGTCATATCGACGTGCCCACGGTTGCGGGTGACAGCAACCTGGTGCTGCGCGCGCTTGCCGATGGGCCGGGGCCGCGCACCGATCGCTCAGGGTGGGTAGCGGAGCTGCGTGCGGCGGAGGAGAAGGGCCGCGCCGCCGATGCTGAGCTCCTCGCCAACGACAGCGCGCCGATCAAGCCCAGCCGCATCTACGGCGAGCTCGGCCGACGGCTCGCTCGCGATTCAGTCGTCATCTGCGATGGCGGTGACTTCGCCAGCTACGCCGGCAAGTTCGTCGAGGTGTTCGAGCCGGGTTGCTGGCTCGACACCGGGCCATATGGCTGCCTCGGCAACGGACCGGGCTACGCAATCGCCGCCCGCACCGTTCGTCCCAGCAGCCAGATCGTCCTGCTCCTCGGTGACGGCGCTGCCGGCTTCAGCTTGATGGACGTGGACACGATGGTGCGCCACAACCTGCCCGTCGTCATGGTCGTCGGCAACAACGGCATGTGGGGTCTGGAGAAGCATCCGATGCAGGCGATCTACGGCTGGGACATGGCATGCGACCTGCAGCCCGGCCTGCAGTACGACAACGTCGTCAAGGCACTCGGCGGTGCCGGCGAGACCGTCACCAACCCCGCCGACATCGGCCCCGCCATGGACCGCGCCTTCGCCAGCGGAGTCCCCTACATGGTCAACGTCCTCACCGACCCAACAGACATCTACCCACGCACCAGCAACCTCGGCTAGCCATGCAAGCGGGCGCCAACAAACCCAACATCGGCGTTGATCTGCGGTAGTACCGCATCTCACCGCCGATGTAGCAAGGCGTGCGAGCTGGGAGTGCCGACGATATGGTCGGAACGGACTTCCCCCAGTCGAAATGAACGCCCGGTTGCGGCGTTCTCGGGCAAGGGGTTGTCCATGCCAACGTTCAACAGAGAAGTTGCGGAGTTCTTTCGCGATCACCACGGCATTGCCTCTCATGACGAGCTGTACGTGCTCGACATCGGGGACAGGAACGTCGTTACCTCATCGAGACGGGTGCGCTGGTGGGCGTGTTCGAGGGCGTCTATCGGTTGGCGTCATCGCCGCTTACGTTTCACGCTCGCTGTCGTGCCGTCTGCGCGGCCGACCAATCCTTGACGCTGAGTTGCTTCACATCCGGGACAATTTTTGAACTGCGTCGATGCGGTAGTCAATGGATTCATGCCGCAACCGCTCGGGTGACGAAACCGATCGGATCTGGCGTCAACGTGCACCGGACCAGGTTGGACCTCTCCGAGCACACGATTTGCCGCGACGACGGAATCCGCCATACCGATGCGCTGCAGACCTTCTTCGACCTGGCGAAACACGTCAGCGATCTCGACCTGCGCTCGATCGGAGAGCAGATGATTGCCGATGGCCTCGCCACCCACGAGGACCTCGTTGCCCATGTTGTGGCGACTGCAGCGAGAGCGCGCCCCGGCAGCGGTCGGGCACGTCGCGTGATCGGTAGTCGAATTGCGGATGGCGCTGCGGCCGATTCGCATGGCGAGGTGGAGCTGTTCGAAGCCCTCCACGCTGCTGGCCTGAGCGAGTTCGTGCGCCATCCGCCGGTTCGGTTGCGTGACGGTTCGGTGGTGCACCCGGACATGGGGGTACCCGAGATCGGCTTCTTCGTGGAGGTCGACCACCACACGTGGCACGCTCAGGCCGAGAGCTCGGAGTACGACAAGTGGCGTGACCGCGAGGTTCGCCTGGCGGGTTGCGAGGTGGAGCGAGTGCCGACGTCGCAGATCGAGAGCTCTCTGCCCAAAGTCGTCATCGACTTGACTCTGCGCTACCACCAGCGCCGAGCCATCGTCGGCGTTCATCTGCGGTAGTACCGCAGATCAGCGCCGATGTAGGGGCCGGTGGCTGGCGAGGGTTAGGCGCAGCCGCTACCGGGGGCGGCTACTACGTTGCCGGCTGCGTCGAGGTCGAAGTAGATCGACTCGAACCGTAGATAGTTGGGCACCATCGCGGCTTCGTTGACCGGAACCATGCCCTCGAGGATGGTGTACGCCTCGAGCTGCTGCAGCATCATGCTGCGCTCGGTGACGCACTGGACACTGGTGGCCTGCTCGACTGTCTCAAGGCCCTCTTTGGCGTCTTTGGCGGGGCAGCCGGACAGCGCGAGGCAACCAGTCGCCGTCAGTAGTGCCGTAGCGAAGAGCTTCACTGTGTCTTGTCCATGAATCGGTCGACCTCCACCAAAACGCGGGTGACCTTTCCTGCAGCCACCAGCCCTTTGGTATCGGACGCCGAGACCATGAACGTGAGCCTTCGTCCCTCAATCTTTTCGAGAACTGCTTCTGCCTCGACCTTGCCGCCTACGGCCGTGGGCCGAAGGTGGTCGAGCTGCACGCGCATGCCGACAGTCGTGCACCCGTCATCGAGGTGGCCGCTGAGCGCAGCGCACGTTGCCTGCTCGCACAGCGCGATCACCCGAGGTGTCGCCAGCACCAGCACCGTGCCCGAACCGACGGCGAGCGCGGTGTCGGTCTCGCCGACCACCATCGAGGCCGTGCCCTTCAGGCCCACCGTCGCTTTCGCCGTTTCGCTCACAAGTGCCAACGCTACGCCGTGAAGCACCGCACGACGAACTCACGGCGCGACCGCGTCGGTAGGCTGCGCCCGTGATCGACCAAGACGTGTTGGAACGAGTACTGGCATCGGCGGTGCGAACGGGCGCCGATTTCGCCGAGGTGTATGCGGAAGACAAGCAGTCCACTTCGGTGGCGTTTGACGATGGCCGTGTGGAGCAAGTGACCAGCGGCCGCGACCGCGGCGCCGGCATTCGGGTCGTCAAGGGCGACACCACAGGCTTCGCGCACACCGCCGATCTCAGCGAGGCGGGCCTTCGTGCCGCGGCCGAAGCTGCCGCGGCGGCTGCCAGTCAGGGCGACGGTGGCACACGCACGATCGCCCTCACACGCGGTGCCGAGCGCGTGGTCAGCCCCGTCAGCCTGTTCCCCGATGATGTGCGCAAGGCCGACAAGGTCGCACTTCTGCTGCGCATGGACGAAGCGGCCCGCGGTGCAGGCGGCTCCATCGTCCAGGTCAGCGCGGGTTACGGCGACAGTCGCAAGCACGTGCTCATCGCCAACACCGACGGCGTGTTCGTCACCGACCAGCAGGTGCGAACACTCATCCGCATCACGGCGGTCGCTGATGGCGACGGCGGCATGCAGACCGGCGCCCAGAGCGCAGGCCAGACCATGGGCTTCGAACTGTTCGACCAGGTCGACGTCGAAGACTTGGCTCGCGACGCGGCTCGCATTGCGATCACGAAGCTCAACGCCCGGCCAGCGCCCAGCGGCGCGCTGCCGGTCGTCATCAAGCAGGGCAGCGGTGGCGTGCTGTTCCACGAAGCCTGTGGTCACGGCCTGGAGGCCGACATCATTGCCAAGGGCGGCAGCGTCTACCGCGGCAAGCAGGGCGAGCTCGTTGCATCGCCGCTGGTGACCTTGGTCGATGACGGCACGATGGCCGGCGAGTGGGGCGCGATCGCATACGACGATGAAGGACACGCCAGCCAGTACAACGTGCTGATCGAGAACGGCATCCTCACCGACTACATGTGGGATTACCTGCGTGCTCGTAACGAGGGTCGCCCACAGAGCGGCAACGGCCGTCGGCAGAGCTACCAGCACCTGCCGATGGTGCGCATGACCAACACCTACGTGCTCAACGGCACCGAAGAGCCCGACGACATCGTGCGCGCCACCGAGTACGGCGTGTACGTGGCGAAGCTCGGCGGCGGCAGTGTCAACACCGCCACCGGCGACTTTGTGTTCGGCATGACCGAGGCGTACCTCATCGAGAACGGTGAGATCACCGAGCCGCTGCGCGAGGGCAACCTCATCGGCAACGGGCCAGAGGTGCTGAAGGACATCGACCTACTGGGCAACGACTTCGCCATGGGCAACCCGGGCACGTGCGGCAAGGACGGCCAAGGCGTGCCCGTTGGCGACGGTCAGCCGACGCTGCGAGTGAAGTCGATGACCATCGGCGGCACCGCAGCATGAGCTCAGCGCTGCAGGAGATTGCCGATCGCGTCATCGCTCAGGCTCGCCCAGGCGAGCAAGTCGAAGCGTTCGTCTCTCGCGATAACGAGACCGATATCCGTGTCTACGAAGGCTCAGTCGAGCACTTCGTCAGCGCGCAGAGTGAAGGCATCGGCATCCGAGTCATTCGTGAAGGTCGAACCGGCTTCGCCTACGCAGGCACGCTCGATCCGTCTGCGATTGCAGAGGTGCTGGCGGATGCTCGCGACAACCTCGAGTTCGGTACACGCGACGAATGGGCCGGCCTCGCCGAGCCAGATGGAGTCGACGTCGTCGCGCAGGACCTGTGGAACGACGAGCTTGCTGCCTACTCCACCGATCGCAAGATCGAGTTGGCCAAGGAACTCGAGCGGTTGACAGTCGCTGTCGATTCGAGAGTTCGAGTCGACGACTCCAATTACGCCGACGTGGCTGTCGAGTCAGCGGTCGCGACCACGACCGGCATTCGTCGCAGTGGTCGCGAGAACGGCTGCTACGTCTCCATCAGCACGCTCGCCGACGACGGCGACGAGACACAGACAGGTTTCGGTTTCAGCGTCGGCCGTTCACCCGAGCAATTCGATCTCGCGAAGGCCGCCCGCGAGGCCGCCGACCGCGCCACCCGTCTCCTTGGTGCCACCAAGCCCGCGTCGCAGCGGGTCACCGTCGTGCTCGACCCGTACGTGACAGCGATGTTCCTGGGCGTCATCTCAAGCACGCTCAACGGGGAGGCCGTCGCCAAGGGTCGCAGCCTGTTCAAGGACCGCCTGGGCGACCAGGTCGCAAACCCGCTGCTGACGCTGGTCGACGACCCGACCAACACTCTCGCTTACACCGCCACAGATCTCGACGGCGAAGGGTTGGCCGCCCGCCGCAACGTACTGATCGACGGTGGTGTTTTGCAGCAGTTCGTGCACAACAGTTACAGCGCTCGCCGTGTGGGCGGTCGCAGTACGGGCAATGCGGTGCGCGGCGGCTTCAAGGGCACACCGGGTGTCGGCTGCCTCGCGATGCATCTGGTGCCTGGAACGCGAGATCAGGCAGCGCTGGTTGCGGATGTCGACAACGGCGTGCTGGTCCAGTCGGTGCAGGGACTGCATAGCGGCGTCAACCCGATCAGCGGCGACTTCTCGGTCGGCGCCTCGGGCCTCACGATCACCAACGGTGTCGTCGGTGCCCCCATCCGCGAGTTCACCATCGCCTCCACCCTGCAGCGAATGCTGCTCGACGTCGTGGAAGTCGGCGGCGACGTCGACTGGCTGCCCATGCGCGCCGCCGGCGTCAGCCTGGTCATCAGCGACATCACCCTCTCCGGCGCCTGACCCGCCGTCGTGCCTGTTCCGCACCCTGCTGCTGTTGCTCGTCATCCTCACTTGGCTCAGGCGTTGCCTGTGGGGTGGGTGCGCGTCGACCTGCACAGTCACACGATGTGGAGCGGGGACAGTACAACGACGCCTGACGAGGTCGAGGAGGCCGTCCTCGAGGCGGGCCTTGACGTGCTCTGCATCACGGATCACAACGCGGTTCGCGGTGCATCCGAACTCGCCAAGAAGTTGCCGTGTCGAGTCATTGTCGGCGAAGAACTGACCACGCACGCGGGTGAGATCATCGGCCTGTTCCTCACCGATCGCATCGCTCCCGGCACGCCACCTGCCGAAGCTGCGCGCGCCATCCGTGATCAGGGCGGCGTCGTCTACATCCCGCATCCGTTCGATCCGATGCGCCGCAACATGGCCGAGCCGGCGCTGTACGAGCTGGCGAACGCAGGCCTGATCGATGCGGTCGAAGTCCTGAACGCGAAGACCAGCCTGCGCAGTCTCAACGAGCGTGCCGAAGCGTTTGGCGCAGAGTTCGATCTCGCCGCAGGTGCGGGCAGCGACGCGCACGTCCCGCTTGCACTCGGCAGCGCGTACGTCGAGATGCCTGACTTCGACGGGCCGACCGACTTCCTCGCCAAACTGCGCGAAGGCCGCATCGTCGGGCACCACTGGGACGAACATCGCCCGTGGAAGTCGCGTATCATCCCCAGCCTTCCCAGCGAGTAGAACTGTCGCCCGTGCCCATCTTCCACGCCATCGTGCTCGGCCTCGTTCAGGGCCTCGCCGAGTTCTTACCGATCTCGTCCAGCGGTCATCTGCTGCTGGTGCCGTGGCTCTTCGGCTGGAACGACTTTGCCGGTGACCCTGCGATCGAGAAGGCCTTCGACGTGGCGCTGCACCTCGGCACACTCGTCGCAGTCATCGCTTACTTCCGTCGCGACCTGGTGATCTATGTGCGCGAGGGTCTGCGACTTGTCGTCAAGCGTGAGAAGCCCGTCAACCCCGAGGGTCGGCTGGCGTGGCTGCTGGTCCTCTCGTCGGTGCCCGCTGCAGCGGTCGGTGCCGTCGGTGAGAAGTACATCGACGAGAAGCTGGGCACGCCCGTGCTGATTGCGATCTCGCTGATCGTGTTCGGGCTGTTGCTCGCGTGGGCCGACCGGCGGGCCGGCGCACGACCGCTCGATGAGTACACGACCAAGGATGCGCTGAAGGTCGGCGCTGCGCAGGTGCTGGCACTGAACCCCGGAACCTCGCGCAGTGGCATCACCATGACGGCAGCCCGGTTCCTCGGCTTCACGCGCGACGCGGCAGCGCGCGCCAGCTTCTTGATGGCCATTCCGGTGACGGCGGGCGCAGTTGCCTACAAGCTGACGAAGTTGCTCAGCGACGGCATACCTGACGGCCTCGCACTACCCCTGATCGTCGGCATCATCACCTCCGGCCTCTCCGGCTGGCTGGCCGTGTGGGGCACACTGAAGCTCATTCGTACGAGGTCGTTCATACCGTTCGTGATCTACCGCGTGGCACTGGGCACCCTGGTGTTGCTGCTGATTGCGACGGGCGTACGCTCGAACTGATGAATCAGCCGTCAACCACCCAGCCGCTGGTGCTCCAACGCATTCCGCTCGGTTTCCAGTGGGCCACCGCCGATCCGTTTCTGTTCTGCGTTCACCACCTCGACCTGTATCCCGAGGGCAACGCCGAGTTCGGTCCGAAGGGCTCGCTCACCGGTCGCTCGATCGGCAACGATTTCGAGCAGCGCGATGGCTGGCGGATGTACCACGGCAGCACCGTGCCCGGCTTCCCCGAGCATCCACATCGAGGCTTCGAGACCATCACGTTCGCTCGCAAGGGCTTCATCAATCACAGCGACTCTCTCGGAGCGGCAGCCCGCTTCGGTCGCGGCGATGTGCAGTGGATGACTGCCGGCAGCGGCGTCGTGCACTGCGAGATGTTCCCGCTGCTCGACAGCGACGGGCCCAACACCGTCGAGCTGTTCCAGATCTGGATGAACCTGCCGGCCAGCGACAAGATGGTCCATCCGTACTTCACGATGCTGTGGAGCGAAGACATTCCACAGCACACGCACATCGACGATGCGGGTCGCGAGTCAACGGTCACCGTGATCGCCGGCCGCTACGCAGGGCTGATCCCGCCGGCGCCTCCGCCCGCGTCGTGGGCGTCGCGTCCCGAAGCCGACGTGTCGATTCTCCACATAGTGATGCAGCCCGGCGCCAGCCTCAACCTGGCCGCCGCTGAGGGCGAAGAGACGATGCGTGTGCTCTACGTGTTCGAAGGCTCCGTTGGCGTCGGCGGCGACGACATTGCAACCAGCACCGGCGCCGTCGTCGATGCCTCGCAGGTCGCGCCGCTCACCGCTGGCCCCGAAGGCGCCGAGATCCTGTTGTTGCAGGCCCGCCCGATCGGCGAGCCGGTTGCGCAGTACGGCCCGTTCGTGATGAACACCGAAGCGGAGATTCAGCAGGCGTTCGCCGACTATCGCCGCACTGGCTTCGGTGGCTGGCCGTGGGACCGCCCGGACCCCGTGCATGCCCCCGACGCAGGCCGGTTCGCGCACCACGCCGACGGCCGACAAGAAGTGCGACAGCCAGCGTGACCGCCTCGCGTCATCCCGCGACCATCGCGGTTGCGGCTGGCCGTCCGCAGGAAATCGGCGACCCGCTCAACCACCCGATCGTGATGGCCAGCAACTTCCGAGGCGAGGCGGGGGAATACACCCGCACGCACGGCACGCCAGGTTGGATCGGCCTCGAGGAGGCGATTGGGGCGCTCGAAGGTGGGCGGGCCGTGTCGTTCTCATCCGGCATGGCCGCGGCAGCGGCGGCTCTCTTTGCGCTCGCGCCGAAGGTGCTTGTGCTACCCACTTACTCGTACCTGGGCGTGCGCGCATTGGTCGCCGACCTCGTTCAGCAGTCTCGGTTGGAAGTTCGCTTCGTTGACATCGGCAACACCGCCGAAGTCGTTGCCGCGACTGCGGGCGCCGACGTCGTATGGATTGAGACGCCGACGAACCCGACGCTCGACGTCGCCGACATCCCGACGATCTGCGCGGCGGCCGCGGCCGCTGGTGCGAAGGTGGTGGTCGACAGTACGTTCGCCACTCCCATCTGTGCGCAGCCGCTGGCTGACGGTGCGACCATCGTGATCCATAGCGGCACCAAGTTCATCGGCGGTCATAGTGATTTACTCATCGGTATCGCGATTGCCGCGGACGACGCGGTGTTCGAACGGCTCCATCAGACGCGACTGGTGAACGGGAGTACGCCTGGCGCGCTGGAGGCGTTCCTCGCGTTGCGCGGTCTGCGGACTCTGCCGCTGCGCATGGAGCGAATGCAAGCGAATGCGGTGGATGTGGTCGCGCGGCTGCGTGCTCATCCCGCCGTGTCGGATGTCCGCTATCCCGGGTTCGGCGCGATGGTGTCGTTCGTGCTCGCCGGTGGTGCTGATGCAGCAGACGCTGTGTGCCGCGCGGTGCAACTCATCGTGCCCGCGACCAGCCTGGGTGGCGTGGAGTCATCCATGGAGCGCCGCCAGAAGTACGCCGGAGACGCCCACGTGCCGCCCGGTCTGATTCGGATGAGCGTCGGTATCGAACACGTCGACGACATCTGGTCCGATCTCGCCTCGGCGTTGCCTGCTTCCTGACAACTCTCGAGGGTTTCAACGACCTGGGGTGTGATGGAAACCCTCGAAAGCCGGGCACGACCCTCGGCCCTAGGCAGATGTGACGTCGAGGTCGTCGGCGAGTTACCTGCGCCCGGGCGCCTTCAAACGTCGAATTCTGAACGCCAACGACTAGGCGAACTGTACCGCGCTGACGTGGTTGACGCTGGTCAGAGTGCTGCTCAAGATTGACCGCTTGGCCCAGTTTTCGTCGGTATGCGCAAGCACGACATCGTCCACCAGAGTGAGCTGCTTCAGCTCGGACGCGTTGGAGACGCGCGGGTCAGCGGTCACCTTCATGAGCACCGTTGCCAGCCGTCGAACTCGGCCGAAGTCGATCGGACGACCGGGCTTCAGCTCGGTACGGAGCGACCGCCACCACAACGCGATCGAGTGACGTTGCGACCAAGCGAAAAGCATCCAGGCAGACCGGCGGAGCGGACGAAGAAGTGTGAGGGGATGACGCAGAATGGACATGGCTGGAAGTACCCGGTGAGACGTCGTTGGAAACCTGAGTGTCCACCTTCGTCACGGATGGCGGGCGAGGGTGACGGCGCCCAGAGCGAGTTGGGCGCTCACCGAGCTGGCGCAATCCTGCGGGACGGCGATCTCGACGTTGGATTCGCTGATCGATGCCGCCATGCCCTCGCACCACAGTTGACCGCTGCCGAACACTGCGACCTGGTTGCCCCGGATCAATGCAGGTGCGCCGTCCAACGGAACTGCGAACACCATCCACTCGGCTGGTACCAGCCCTGTGACGGCTACGTCGACGGCGACTATGACTTGGCCTGCAGCGATCGAACGGGCTGCAACCGCATTTGCGGGCAGCGACGGCACCGCGCTTGGCGGCACCATCGCACTCGGGTACTCATCGACCGTGGCGCGCACCACTTCACCTGCAGCAATGGGACCGGTCGCGACCCACACGTCGCGCGTCGAGCCCCACGCCTCGCGCTTCTGAGTCAATTGCGCTTGCGCGCTGGCGACGCTGAGCCATACCGCGATCGCGCACATGCCGACGATGAGCCAGTAGAGCCACGGCCGGCGCGCGAACAGCATCCGGAGCCGGGGGAGAATGGACATTGCGTACCTCCGCGACCAAACAGGTGAGGCGCGACCGTGAACGGTGCGCCGTGCTTGGGGGAAGCCGCTTCAACGCACCATATCGGTGCGCACGAGATTCGCCGACTCAGTCGCTGCTGGAGCTGGAGCTACTGGTCGACGCAGGCGTGCTCGCGGGTGCCGGCGTGGAGGAGCTAGACGAGCTGCCAGTGCTGGACGAGCTCGAGTCGCTGCTCGACGACGACGTAGCGGGAGTGGATGCGGCCGACGATGAACTGTCCGACGTCGCAGCCTTCGACGACGGGCTGGACCCGCCTCGGCTGTCGGTCTTGTAGAAGCCGCCACCCTTGAAGGTGACGCCGACCGGTAGGAACACCTTCTTGACGGGCATCGTGTTACCCGAGCCGGGGTGCACGGCCTCAGTGAGCGCGTCGTCGCTGAACGGTTGCTGGACCTCGATGGTCTCGCCGGTATCGATGAATTTGTAGACGTAGGTGGGCATCGGGGGCTCCGCGCGCTGTCGGGGACAGCTGGTTCTAGCAGTCGGGTAGTGCGAGTGCTAAGGCTAGCTGGACAAGGCCCCGTAGAGTGAGGCGATGCGGGCACGAACGGCAGTCATTCCGGCGGCGGGGATGGGCACCCGGTTCCTGCCAGCCACCAAGGCTGTGCCGAAGGAGCTGCTGCCCATCATCGACACGCCTGCGCTGCAGCTGATCATCGATGAAGCCGTCGGCGCTGGCATCGAGCACGTCGTCGTCGTCACCAGCCACGCCAAGCCGGCCATCGAGGCGTACTTCGCCGACGCCCCCGACGTCGTGGCCAAACTGCACGCCACTGGTCGTCACCAGGCGGCGGATCGACTTGAGCGAATCGGCCGCGACGTACGGATCACCTTCGCGTATCAGGACGAAGCACTCGGGCTCGGCCACGCGGTTGGGTGCGCTCGCGAGGCAGTCGGCAACGAACCCTTCGCCGTGTTGTTGCCCGACGAGATCATGGGCGACTCCAGCTTGCTGTCGCAGATGTGCGATCTGAGTGAATCCACCGGCGGCAGCGTTGTCGGACTCAAACAAGTGCCGATGTCCGAGGTGAGCTCCTATGGCGTCATCGACCCGTCGAGCCCGCTCGACGACGACGGAGTGGTCGGCATTCGCACGATGGTCGAGAAGCCGCCCATGGCGGATGCCCCCAGCGATCTCATCATCATCGGCCGCTATGTACTCACGCCCGATGTGTTCGACAAGATCGAAGCGGTGCAGCCGGGCGCCGGTGGCGAAATCCAGCTCACCGACGCGCTCCGTATGCAAGCTGCTGAAGGGCCATTTCACGGAGTGTTGCGCAACATCCGTCGCTACGACACGGGCAACCCACTGGGCTGGCTGACCGCGGTGGTTGAGTTGGCACTCGACGACGAGCAGATCGGCGCCGACTTCCGTACGTGGTTGCAAGGTCGTCTGTGACCCGTCACGGCGCTCTATGACAGGCGACGGAACAGCGTCGGATAGTCGAGGACCAGGCCGAACTCGTCGACCTCGAGCTCAGCGCTGAAACCAGTCTCCACTTGCTCGAACAGCCACCGATGCGAGCTGATGCGTGTGTACCGCTGCAAGTCCGGCCGCACACCCAACGTCTCCGGGTCGACGTACACGACTGGCAGCTCAGCGGCGTGCCCCTCGTGCAGCGGCAGCCGACGAATTGGCAGCGTGTTGGTGAATGGCGTGCACGCCAGATCGATGTCGTAACAGCCGTCCAGCTCGGTCCGGTGCGCGCCGTTCATCTCGCCCCAGCGGCCGCTGCCGTCGGTGGCCAACCACAGGTCGGGCTCCTCGAGGTCGCGGAACAGCAGGAACTGACGGACCTGCCATGTGGGCGAGAGTCGCAGCACGTACTGCACGTTCTCGCGACCGAGCTCGCCGCTGACGGTGAAGCCCTCGTTCTCCCACAAGATGGTGGTTGTCTCCTCGCCGTCGCCGTCCCACGTTGCCCAGCGCGCGACGTGACCCGTGGGTTCGTGGGCTGCCGGGAAGGGGGAGTACGACGTCACCCGCCTCACGGTACCGTTGCGGTGTGATCGACATCACCGAGGCCCGCCGCTACGTGCTCGACCGCTGCCCGGCGGCGACGCCCATCGACGTGCCGTGCCGCGAGGCAACAGGCTTGGTGCTGGCGGCCGCTGTGGTCGCGCCCGAGGACGTGCCACCGTTCGCGAACAGTGCCGTTGATGGCTACGCAGTGGTGGCAGCGTCGTTGGCGAACGTGCCTGTCGACCTGCCTGTCGTCGGTGAAGTGGCGGCTGGCGCGTACACCGATCGCGTGCTGCAACACGGTGAGGCGATTCGAATCATGACGGGCGCGCCAGTGCCCGCCGGAGCCGACGCAGTGGTGATGGTGGAAGACACCGAGCTGCTGGGCGACCGAAGTGTGGACGGCTCGGTGCGGGTTCGCATTCGTGCGTCCACGACTGCTGGCGTGGCGGTGCGCGGGGTCGGCGACGATGTGCGAGCGGGCACGGCGTTGTACTCGGCGGGCACGTTCGTGACGCCCGCAGTTGCGGGTGTTCTCGCCAGCGTGAACGCGGCCGTGGTGTCTGTGGTGCAGCGGGTTCGAGTGGCAGTGCTGAGCACCGGCGACGAACTCATCGACGACGGCTCGCCCTTGCAGCCGGGCCAGATTCGTGAGAGCAACCGCACCATGCTGCTGGGTGCCGTGCGCGACGCAGGGTGTGAGGCAGTCGACCTTGGCATCGTGCGCGACGACGAGGCAGTGCTGGAGGAAGTTCTCCGCGACGCGGCATCCACCTGCGATGCCATCGTGACCAGCGGGGGCGTCAGCATGGGCGATTACGACGTCGTGAAGGCGGTTCTGTCCCGCATCGCTGACATGCAATGGATGCAGATCACCATCAAGCCGGCCAAGCCATTCGCGTTCGGTCTGCTCGCGTCCGGCGCCCGCCACGTGCCCGTCTTCGGACTTCCCGGCAATCCGGTCAGTTCGCTGGTCAGCTTTGAATTGCTGGCACGTCCGGCGCTGCGCCAGATGATGGGTCACACCGCCATCGACCGCACGACGGTCGCCGCGATCGCGGAAAACGGGCTGCCGCGCCGGTCCGATGGTAAGACCCACTATGTCCGAGTGTTCGCCGCATTCGGTGACGACGGTCGGGTGCACGTTCGCTCGGTCGGCGCGCAGGGCAGCCACCAACTGGCGGTCACCTCGCAGGCAAATGCGATCGCGGTAGTTGTTGACGGCGAGGGTGTTGCGGTCGGCGGCGACGTCCCAACGATGCTGCTGTCGCTGTCGTGATGCGTCTCGTGATGTGTCTCGTGACCGCAATGGGTAGTGTGACGCAATGGACTTGATCGACCCGTTCGGTCGCACCATCCGTGATCTGCGCATTTCGGTCACCGACCGCTGCAACTTCCGCTGCACGTATTGCATGCCCGAGGAAGGCATGCAGTGGGTGCCGCGTGCAGATGTGCTCACCTTCGAGGAGATCGAGCGGCTGGCCCGCATCTTCGTCGAGCGATTCGAGGTCGACGGTCTGCGCCTCACCGGCGGCGAGCCCACGATGCGCGCCCACCTCACAGTGCTGGTCAGCAAGTTGGCGAAGCTGGGAGTCGACCTTTCGATGACGACGAACGGCTCCACCTTGCGCAACATGGCGCACGAGCTGCGTGACGCCGGGCTGAAGCGAGTCAACGTCAGCCTCGACACATTGGTGCGCGAGAAGTTCCACCGGATGACCAAGCGCGACGAGTTGGAGCGCGTGCTCGACGGCATCGAAGCGGCGAAAGAGGCTGGCTTCGCGCCGGTCAAGATCAACGCCGTGATCGAGCGAGGCGTCAACGACGACGAGATCGTCGACCTCGCTCGTTACGGTCGCGACAACGACGTCGAGATGCGGTTCATCGAGTTCATGCCGCTTGATGCCACCGGGCATTGGCTCAACGACAAGGTCGTCGGTCAGGACGAGATCGTCGCTGCTCTGTCGGCCGAGTTCTCGATGGAGTTGGTGCCCGCCCGCGGCGCCGCGCCGGCGGATCGCTGGCGCTACCTCGATGGTCGCGGCATGGTTGGCGTGATCCCGACGGTGACCAAGCCGTTCTGCGGCGATTGCGACCGCGTGCGCATGACCGCCGACGGCCAGTTCCGAACATGCCTGTTCGCCACGACAGAGTTCGATCTGCTGAAGATGATGCGCGTCGGCGCCTCCGATGACCAGGTTGCCGAAGAGATCCAACGCGCCGTCGGTACAAAATGGGCTGGCCATCAAATCAATCAGGTCACCTTCGTCAAACCCCGCAGATCAATGAGCCAAATCGGCGGCTGACGGTCGGTGGCCCGTTGGACACGACCCGCCGCGGCTACATCCCCCCGCAACACACTTCGCATCCTCGGTGACCGACGTCGTTCTGCCTTCGAGGCGGTCAACACCGGCCTCGGTCAGCACCACATAATCCCTCGTTGAGTGCTCAACGAACGTGGAGGTGGCGCGCCAAGGTGAACACGAGGTACTACAGTTCCGTGACGGATGAGTGACTTGACTTTCACACACCTCGACCCCATGGGTCGGGCCCGCATGGTCGACGTGACGCCGAAGGATCCGACACACCGTCGGGCCGTGGCTCGTGGTCGTGTGTTCATGCAACCGGCCACCACGGCGGCGGTCGTGAACCGTGAAGTGAAGAAGGGCGACGTTCTAGCTGTGGCCCGAGTCGCTGCCATCCAAGCCGCAAAACGCACGAGCGACATGATTCCACTGTGTCATCCGCTGCTCGTGGGCTCGGTAAATGTCAACTTCGAGATCGGTGACGATTTCATCGAGATCGAAGTGCAGGTCGACACGGTCGATCGCACCGGCGTCGAGATGGAGGCGTTGCACGCCTGTGCAATCGCTGGTTTGACCATCTACGACATGTGTAAGTCCGCCGACAAGGGAATGGTCATCGGCGAGATTGCGCTCTGGGAGAAAACAGGCGGGCGGTCCGGTACGTACCGGCGACCCGCTAACATTGCATCCGATGTTACGAAAGTAGTAGAACCGTAATGAATCGGATGTCGAAAGTTGCCACGAAGTTCGGCTACCAGACACCCGGAGGAACTCTTGTGAACACCATGAACTCAACACTCACGAACACCAAGCAGCACGCTGGAACAACAACGTCGTCATATGACACGTCATATGACACGTCATATGACACGACACGGGGCGCATTCTGATGCAGCCAATCGTGCTCCTCGCCGTCGCCGCCGTATGGGCCGCTGTCATCATCCCGCCGCTGTTGCGGTCACGGGTCGAGAACCGCCCCAACTCGTCGGTCACCGACTTCCGCCGTCAGCTGTCCACGCTGCAGCGGGCAGTTCCCACTCGCACCATGGTGCCAATGCGCGGCATGGCTCGCCCGTTGGCCCAGGCGCCGCAGCAACGTCACATGGCGCACGGTCAGGCCGGCCAGGTGCGTCGCTCACCTGCAATGAATTCCGCGTCGATGTCTCTGAACGGCTCGATGTCTCTGAACGGCCCGATGTCTCTGAACGGCTCGACGTCTCTGAACGGCTCGATGACCGGCGGCGCCAAGCAGCGCAGCCACGGTGGCGCCCAAGCCGACAACACCGCCGGCCACCGCCAGATGCAGCTGCATAAGGTCAGCCAGCGCGAGGTCCTGCGCCGCCGCCGTGCCAACGTGCTCTTCATTCTCGTCGTCACCGTGGGCATCACCGGCTTCCTCGCTGCCACCACACATGCCAACGTGATGGTCTACGCCTTCGCCCTGTCGTTCGTTTCGCTGTGCGGCTACTGCTACAAATTGGTGCAGTTGCGCAACTACGAAATGGACCGCAGCTACGGCGATCAGACCTGGTTCAACGCCGCCTGACACCGCTACACTCGGGTCTCCAACCGGGGGTGTAGCTCAGTTGGCAGAGCGCAGCAATCGCACTGCTGAGGCCCGGGGTTCAATTCCCCGCACCTCCACCCGGATGTTCGAAGCCCTTCCCACCGGGAAGGGCTTCGTGCGTTGTGTCGTTGTGTCGTTGTGTCGTTGTGTCGTTGTGTTGTCGTGCCGTTGGGCATCACGTTGTCGTTGGGCGTGACGGAGTACGAAGCGACAACTTGAATCGCCGCGGATAGCGTGACGCGCACTTCGAAGGGAGGTCCCACACCATGGACCGAATCTTGATCGACGACCTGCGCGTGCTCACCGTGATCGGCGCTCTGCCGCACGAACGTGAGATGGCGCAACCCATCCGAATCGACCTGTCAATTGGCGTCGACCTGCACGAGGCAGGCCGCAGCGACGACCTTGCCGCGACCGTGCATTACGGCCTGGTGTGCGAGCGCGTCACTGAACTGGCCCGCGACAGCAAGGACATCTTGCTCGAACGGTTGGCCGCGAAGGTGGCCGACGTCGTGCTCGAGTTCGACCTCGTCGACGAAGTGGAAGTCACGCTGACCAAGCTTCGTCCGCCGATTCCTGACAGCGTGCAAAGCACCGCCGTCAAGATCGTACGCACGCGTGCGGAAGCCGCTGCGCCGCCTCTGGTCGCGCACACGGCGTACATCGCGTTGGGCAGCAACCTCGGCGATCGCGAGCGTTACCTGCGGTTCGCAGTCAGCGAGCTGAGCAACGTCGTCGCGATGTCGCAGGTCTTCGAGACGGCCCCTGTCGGCGGGCCCGATGATCAAGGTGCGTATCTGAACATGGTGGTGCAGATCGAAACACCGCTCGACCCGTACGCGCTGATCCGTCGCTGCCAACGCATCGAAGCCAACGCCCTGCGCCAGCGGATCGTGCACTGGGGCCCACGCACGCTCGACGTCGACCTGCTGTTCTACAACGACATCAACATCACCAGCGAGGCGCTGACCGTGCCGCATCCACGTATCATCGAGCGTCGCTTTGTGCTTGCTCCACTCAGCGAAGTGGCGCCGCAGCTGTGCCCGGCGGACTGGGACATCACCCTGCCGCCCAGCGAAATCCACGCCCGCGGACCGCTCGCCCTCTAGATGCGCCCCTACCTATTCGCTGGCAATGCGGCGCTCGAACGAGCGCACCTTCGCGGGGTAGTGCACGCGCCCAAATTCGGGCGCGTTGCGAATGACAATCTCCAGCAGTTCGTCGTGCTGAGCGGTTTCCTTCCACGGCAGCGCGATGTACAGCGGCAGGTCGAACACGCGCATCGCGGTCAGGTTGCTGTACACCCGCTTCTGGTACAGGTAGCGCTCGTCCCACGGCCAGTTGCTGGGTGCGAACCCAGTGCCCGGGTCGAGCACGCAACGGCTACGCAGGCCGTAGCGGTCGGCGTCGCGCAAGCGAGCGTCGAAGAAGTCGATGATCGCTTCCACAGGATCGCGGTCCACCATTTCCATTGCTCGCGGGTTCGGGCCACTGAGGAACGGCACGACGATCGGCACGTCGAAGTCGACAGCAACCTGCCACATCTCGTCGCTCTGCATTCCGTCGGCCGCATTGATCACCGTTGCGCCAGCCTGCAGCGCTCGTCGCAGCACCTCCGGACGCCAGGTGTCCACGCTCATCGGCACACCCAATGCGGCCAGTGCAGGCACCAACTCGCGCAGACGTTCCCACTCTGCTTCCCACGCCACCACGGTGGCAGCATCGGTGCTGCCCTGGCCGCCGAGATCGAGGCCGTCAGCGCCCTCGGCCAGCAAGTGCTTGGCGCGGGCGAGGGCTTGCTCGACGTTGCCGACAATCGAGTCGGCATTGAGCGAATCGGGGCTGGCGTTGACGACTCCGTAGAGGAACATGTGGCTGGATCCTACGAGCCAGTGGGGGCGCCGCGATGAGTCGTGTTCGGACATTCGAGGTCGACGAGTGTGCACTCGATCAGCTGATCGAGGCGAAGCAGGGCCGCACAGTTTCGGTGTGCATTCCGTGCCGCGACGAGGCTGCCACCATCGGGCCGCTGGTCAATATGGTGCGCCACACACTGATGCGTCGCATGCCCCTGGTCGATGAGCTGATCGTGCTCGACGACCGCAGTACCGACGACACCGCGCAGGTAGCGGCCAGCGCTGGAGCGACCGTCATCCCGATTGAAGAACTGCACCTCTTGCACGGTGTCGGCCACGGCAAGGGCAACGTGTTGTGGGCCAGTCTCGCCGCCAGCAAGGGCGACTTCGTGGTGTGGCTGGACGGTGACGTCACCAGCTTCGAACCGAACTGGATCGCGAAGTTGCTTGCGCCGATGGTCGACGATGACTCGGTCGCTCTGGTGAAGGCGATTTTCCATCGCCCTACGCAGATGGGCGGCGGAGGGCGGACGACGGAGTTGGTTACTCGACCATTGATGTCGATGTACTACCCGCAGCTGACCGGCCTGCACCAGCCACTCGCCGGTGAGTACGCGGGCCGTCGAGAAGTGCTCGAGCAGTTGCCGTTCGTGCAGGGCTGGGGCGTGGAAATCGCGCTGCTCATCGACATCGCCGAGCGCTATGGCGCCGAGGCCATTGCGCAGGTCGACCTGGGTGTGCGCGAGCACCGCCACCGCAGCCTGCACGCGCTTTCCGTGCAGGCCGCAGAGGTGATGGCGACAATGTTGGGGCGTGTTCCAGGTGGAGCGTTGCTCCCTGCCATTGACCATCACCTGCGACGAGCCGATGGGTCGGATGTGCCGCTGAACCTTGCCGAGCGACCGCCCCTGGTCAGCCGAAAAGTTCGGTAGAAGCCTCTGGCGCCGAACCGGTGCTTCCCGGAACCATACGTAGCGTTCTGGGAGGCCCCAGTTCAGCCCCCCAGGGCGGCGAGGGCTTTGCTGACTTTGGTGAGGCTGACCGCCCTCGCGGTGCCCAGCTGTTGGGCGAAGATGCTGACGCGCAGCTCCTCCAACAGCCAGCCAACGTCGATGAAGTCGGGCGTAATGTCGTCGCGGTCGGTGCGGCGCAACAGGGCGACGTAGCGGGCCTCGATGGCGGCGACATCGCGCAGCTTGGCAGCGTCGCGGTAAGGGTCTTCGGGAAGCTTCGACAGCCGATGGTCGATGGCGCGGACGTAACGAACGACATCGGCAAGGCGGCTGACGCCGGTAGCGGCAACGAAGCCGGAGCGCACGAGCCGTTCGAGCTGCTCACGCGCATCCGCAGCCGACGTGGCTACGGGCGGCGCGACCAACTTATCGAGGCGACTGCGTACCTCTCCTGCGGCGGCGATGACTTCAGCGGCTGCGCGTAATGCGGTAGCGGCCGCCTCGGGTAGTTCGTGACGTGCAGCGCGCACGAGCTGTTCGAACTCGGCAGCGGTGAACGTCGCCCCACCATGCCGTTCGATCACGCCGTCGGCGGCAGCCGTCAGGCAGTCTGCCGTCAGCTCGTCCACTGAGACTTGGCTGCGGGCCAGCGACAGTTTCGCCGAGTTGGTCAGGTGTTGCTCGATGGCACGCTTGCCGACCGGCACCGTCAGCAGGAGCAGGCGGCGGACACCGGCGCGCATCACCTTCGCCTGCAGCGCTGGCTTGGTGAACACTCTGATGCTGACGCTGTCGCCATCGTCCAGCAACGCCGGGTAGCCCCGAACGGAGACACCTGCGCGCGAGGTCGAGACTTCGGACGGCAAGTCGCCGAAGTCCCACGTGGTGATGCCCTTGCGTTCCTCGATCGGCGACTCGCGTGCAACTGCGGCGCGCACGCGCGGTGCGACCAGCTTGCGCAGCGCGACGATGTCCTTGCCAATGGCGACGGGTGTACCGTGCTCATCATCGATGGAGAAGCCGATGCGCAGATGCGGTGGCACCAGCGACGCATCGAACGCGTGTGGCGGTACGGCGATACCGACGACGTCGTTGACGACGGTCGAGAGCGCGGCGGCCAGCGCAGTGCCGTCCTCCCACGCAGTCGGCGTGCCGAGTGAGGCGACCACCGTGTCGCTGACCTCGTTCATCGGCACCAACTCGCGTCGGTACTCCTTCGGCAATGAGCGCAGCAGCGCACCGACGAGATCGGCGCGAAGACCCGGCACATTCCAATCGAACCCAGTCGGCTCTACCTGGTTGAGAGCGGCGAGCGGCACGTGCACGGTTGCGCCGTCGTCGTTGGCGCCGGGTTCGAAGCGATAGGTGACCGCCAGCGCCATCGCATCGCGACCCTCGATTGCGTGATGCCAGACGGTGGGGAAGTCGTTCACGCTGGCGGCGTTGTCCTCGCCGACGAAGTCCTCAAGGCGCATGGTCAGCAACTCGGGTTGCGACGAGCGAGTGACTTTCCACCACTTGTCGAAGTGGCGAGTGCTGACGACGTCGGGCCCCAGGCGTCGGTCGTAGTACGTGAAGACGGCCTCCTCGTCAACGAGGTCGACGCGGCGCACACGTTCGCCCCACCCTTTGAGGTCGTCGAGAAAGCGCCGGTTGCGCTCCCAGAACTTGCGGTTGCCGGCGCCCTGCTCCCAATCGCCCTCGACCAGCGCACAACGAATGAAGATCTCACGGGCAGCAGCGACGTTGATGCGGTCGTAGCCGATGGTGCGATTGCCCACGATCGGCAAGCCGAACAGTGACACGCGCTCGCTGCAGACGGCCGCGCCGCGGCGCGCATCCCACGACGGTTCGCCGTAACTGTGGCGGGCGAGGTGCTCGCCAAGTTCTTCTGCCCACTCGGGTTGCACCGAGGCGACGACCCTGCCCCACAGCCGATTGGTCTCGACGAGCTCGCCGGCGATGATCCACTTCGGCAGCGCCTTGGACAGCGCCGAGCCATTGCCGATCGCGAACTTCGAACCGTGCGCGCCCCTGTATTCGCGAGTGGTGCCGTCACGCATTCCGAGGTGGCTGAGCAGACCCGAGAGCAGTGCTTGATGCACGCGGTCGGGGTGGCCAGCGGTGCTGCCCTGGCGGATGCCGATCTGACCGGCCACCTGCCGCAATTGGCTGAACAGGTCTTGCCACTCGCGAACCCGCAGGTAGTTGAGGTATTCGGTGCGGCACAGCTTGCGGAACTGGCTGCTGCTCAGCGCCTTTTGCTGCTCGCGCAGGTAATCCCAGAGCTTGACGAGCGAGAGGAAGTCGCTGCCCGCTACCTGAAAGCGGCGATGCAGCTCGTCCGCGGCGGCACGGTGTTCGGTCGGCCGTTCGCGTGGGTCCTGAATGCTCAACACGGCGGTGATGATCATGATCTCGCGCACGCAGCCGTGCCGCTCGGCCTCCAGCACCATTCGGCCGAGGCGAGGGTCAATCGGAAGTCGAGCCAGTCGTTTGCCGAGCGGGGTAAGCCGTCGATCGTCGGCCCGTTCGTCGTTCACGTGCTTGCCGTCCGGCAGCGGCTGGATAGCGCCTAGTTCCTCCAGCAGCCCGTAGCCGTCGCGCACCGAGCGCGAGTCGGGGGGATCGAGGAAGGGAAACGCGCTGACATCGCCGAGCCCCAACGCAGTCATTTGCAGGATGACCGACGCAAGGTTGGTGCGCAGGATCTCTGGCTCGGTGAACGCTGGTCGGTCACCGAAACCGGCCTCGTCGTAGAGGCGAATGCAGACACCGGGCGCGACACGGCCACAGCGGCCGGCACGTTGGTTGGCCGATGCCTGCGATACCTCTTCGATGGGCAACCGCTGGACTTTGAGCCGGTGGCTGTAGCGCGACATTCGTGCGGCGCCGGCATCGACGACGTAGCGCACGCCGGGAACGGTGAGCGAGGTCTCGGCCACGTTGGTCGAGAGAATCACGCGCCGTCCGCGATGGGGTTGCCAGATGCGATGCTGCTCGACTGCGGAAAGCCGCGCATAGAGCGGCAGAACGTCGGCCGGGCCGCCGCGAGATGTGCGAGCCGACTCGGAGAAGTGACGGCGCAGCGCGTCCGCTGTGTCGTGGATCTCGCGTTCGCCGGAGAGGAAGACCAGGACGTCGCCGTCGCCCTCTTCCGCCAGTTCATCGACCGCATCGACAATGGCCTGCACCTGGTCGCGGTCATCGTCGGGGTCGTCCTCGCGAGCGCCGAACGGCCGGTAGCGAATCTCGACGGGGAACGTGCGGCCGCTGACTTCGATGATGGGTGCGGGCGAACCATCGAGCTGTGCAAAGTGCTCGCTGAACCGTTGTGTATCGATGGTGGCGGAGGTGACAATCAGTTTCAGGTCGGGTCGCTTCGGTAGCAGCTGAGCGAGGTAGCCGAGCAGGAAGTCGATGTTGAGGCTGCGCTCGTGTGCTTCGTCGATGATCAGCGTGTCGTAGCGGCGCAGCATGCGGTCGCGCTGAATCTCGGCCAGCAGGATGCCATCGGTCATCACCTTTACCAGCGTCTGCTCGCCGACCGTGTCGGTGAACCGAACTGTGTAGCCAACGGTGGTGCCCAGGTCGGTGCCCAACTCCTCGGCCACTCGCTCGGCGATCGTGCGCGCCGCCATTCGACGCGGCTGCGTGTGACCGATCAGCCCGTTGACACCGCGACCCAGGTCGAGACACAACTTGGGCAGCTGGGTGCTTTTCCCGGAGCCTGTTTCGCCAGCGACGATGACCACTTGATGGTCCCTGATAGCCGTCATCAGATCGGCGCGACGGGCGGCCAGGGGCAGCGTGTCTGGACACGCAAGGGCACCGCGAGCGCGTAGCAACTCGACGGTGGAGGCGCGGCGCTCGGCGGCTGGTTGCGCTGTCGCGGGCGTGGTGGAGGGGGTGGTCGATCTGGCCATGGCGGATACGAGCGCTCAGCATGTCACCGCTGGCCCGTGTTGCGCACGGTGATTCGCCAGTGCCGTTCGACGTGCGACCATGGGCAAGTGACATCGGACCTAGAACGCGAGTACTCACCGAGTTCCCGCGTGGGCGGCGATGCGTCGCCCTATGTGGCGGCATACCGATCGGACAGTGCCGCTGCGCGAGCGTTGCTCGCCGACCGGCTGACGGTGCTGGACGGCGGAACGATCCTGGTGGCCGAGGATCCGACTGCCCCGCTGCTGGTGTTCATCCACGGTGGCTATTGGCAGGCGCTGAGCGCGGCCGAGTCGTTGGCTCTGGCGCCCGCAATTCTCGCTCGCGGCTGGTCGTATGCGGCCATCGAATACACCATCGCACCCGAGGGATCCATCCCCCAGATGATTCGCGAGTGCCAGGCCGCGCTGGTAGCGATAGCCGCCGTCGTGTCACCATCAACTGTCACCCTGGCGGGCCACTCGGCCGGAGCGCATCTGGCGGCGATGGTCTCGTTGGTGGCACCGTCTGCACTGCCTATCGACCGCACCGTCCTACTGAGCGGAGTCTTCGATCTGCGTCCGCTGCTGCAGACGACGGTCAACGAACCGCTCGGCTTGGATGAGACCACGGCGACGGCGCTCAGTCCGCAGCTGCAGCCAGTCGTCGCGACACATGAGGTCGTGGTGGCGTGGGGAGACAACGAGACGGATGCCTTCAAGGATCAGAGTCGTTCCTATGCAGCGCACGTTGCCGCCGCTGGCGTCGAGGTCCTTTCATTTGAATGCTCCGGCCGCCACCACTTCGACGTCATGGACGACCTAGTCGACCCGGGCACTGAACTCAGTCGTCACGCAATGGGGGAGGACTGAATGAGCGCATCGTTGTTCGGGGCAGACATTGTCGTCGTTGGCGCCGGGTCTGCTGGTTGTGCGGTCGCCGGCCGTCTGGCCGAGCAGGGCCGCGACGTGTTGCTGCTGGAAGCCGGACCGGACTACGGCCCTTCGGACTCGGGTCGTTGGCCGCCGGAGCTGTTGAGTGCGCGCATGTTGGCGACCAGTCACGATTGGGGCTACACGTCGGGCCGCTGGGTGTTCGAACGTGCTCGCGTAATGGGCGGGTGCAGCAGTCACAACGGAGCCATCGCAGCCGTTGGCCATCGTGCTGATTACGACGGGTGGGGGCTGCCGGGTTGGGCTGGCACTGATGTCGAGCCGCTCTTCGCTGCCGTGGTCGAACGGATGCGCGTGCGTGCCTACGAGCGCCACGAGGCTGGTCCGTTTCACGCTCGATGCCTCGACGCTGCCGAGGACATCGGCTGGCCGATTGCGAGCGACCTGTGTGATCTCGATGCCGGGCCAGCCTTCGGAATGGAGACGGTCAACGTGGTGGGCGACATGCGTTGGAACGCCGCGTTCGCCTACCTCGACCACGTGCGCCGTGGCACCCTACGAGTGCTCGATGAGGTGCTGGTCGATCGATTGGTCTCGTGGGGCGGGTCGGTTCGTATGGCCGCCGTTCGCCGTGGCGAAGCCGTCACGATCGAGGCGGGCACGCTCGTGATCGCAGGCGGTGTGTACGGCACGCCGATGCTCTTGGAGCGTTCTGGAATTGGCGCCCCTGCCGCTCTGCGCGCCGCAGGGGTCGAACTGCGCGTGGCCCTGCCGGGTGTCGGTACCAACTTGCACGATCACTCGATGGCGCACGCCGACCGTCGTGTCGGGCCTCAGTTGCAGCAATGGCTGGACGAGGCAGCAGCAACGGGTTTCCTGCCCGAGGAGCAGACGCTCGGCAAATTCGCCTCCTCCGTCTCACCCGACGGCCTCTACGACACGCATGTCTTCCCGGTATGCGCCAGCGACCAGACCAGCTTCCTGCATGGCCGCGTGCACGTGGAGGTGGCGTGCATGACGCCGCGTAGCCGTGGTGAGATTCACATCAGCTCCGCCGAGCCGACGGCGCACCCACACATCGACCACGGCTACCTCAATGATCCGGACGGTCACGACATCACCGTGCTTCGGGATGGCTTGGTTCACGCCGAACGTCTACTCGACCATCCGCTACTGGCCGAGGTGCTGGGTGAGCGGATCACCGACATCAGCACCGATCAGGCCATCCGCGACACGGTCGCCCACTATTACCACCCCGTGGGAACCTGCGCGATGGGCACCGGCCCGATGGCGGTCTGCGATGCCAACGGTCGGGTGCACGGTGTCGAAGGGGTCGTGATCGCCGACGTCAGCCTGATGCCGCAGATCCCCCGAGCCAACACCAACCTCCCCGCAGTCATGATCGGCGAACGAATCGCCCAAACCCTCTAGTCGGCTGGCGTTTCGGACTTGGGTTCGTCGACTTCGTAGAACTGGATGGCGCCGCCGGCGACGGGGCTCAGTTCGATGCCGATCGTGAAGGTCGGGCCGGTGCCCTGCACGACGACGTTCCCGCTGGGTCGAGCTGCCAGACGCCCTCGTCCCGCAACTGTAGGACGATTGCCGCAGTGAAGCTCTTTGTCATGGACGCGATGCGGTACACGCTCTTCTCGTCGGCTGGCAGATGGTCGTGCAGCTCGCCGGTATGCCCGTGCTCGGCCAGTTGTTCGCCAACGATGACGCCCCACGAAATTGACGCAACATGCTTGTCGCGGGCAGTCGCATCGGACAGATCTTGTATGGCAGCGCGGCACTCAGGAGTCACGACCGGCGACGCTACCGACGGCTGGGAACGGCGCACCTTCATCGTGAGGACACCGGGGTCGCGTAGTGTCGCACTGTGAGTAGTTTGCCGCCGCCGCCGCCGCCGCCGCCGCCGCCGCCGCCGCCGCCGCCTTTTTCTGATCGGCCGGGCCCGCCCGCGAGCTTCGCGCCGCCGCCCGGTTTTCAACCCGCTCCATCGCAGAGTCCCACGCCGGCGCAGAAGCGAAGCGGGATGCCGACCTGGGGCTGGATCGCTCTCGTCGGAGTGGTGGCAGCGGGTGTCGGCGGCGCGGTGGCGTTGAGCGGCGATGATGACAACGACAGCGTTGTCTCCGCAACAACCGTTCTCGTGCCGGACGACTCGACCGTCAGTTCGGAGTTGGTCATCACTGCACCGGAGACGGAGGCAACAACCGAAGCGACTGAAGCGCCGGTCGCAACCGACCCGCCGGCATCCGACACCACCATCATCGCACCGCCAGCTTCCTCCGACGTCGTTACCGGTGCACCGCCGGGAATCACAGGTGACCGTGACAACCCCGTGCCATTGGGGTTGGTCGCCGACATCGGCGCAGGATGGCGCCTGCAGGTTCTGGAGGTTCTCCCAGACGGTGCCGCGGCCGTGGCCGCGGAGAACGAGTTCAATGAGCCGCCGCCGGCTGGTTCAACGTTCACACTGGTGAAGGTTGCTCTGGGCTATTACGGATTGAATGACCCCATTTCGGCATTCCAACCGACCATCTCCGCCGTCGGTGCCTCCAACCTCGAGCTCGAATCCTTCTGTGGGACCTTGCCGAACGAGTTGGACTTGTTCGTCGACGTCTTCTCGGGCGGGGTCGTCGTGGGCAATCTCTGTTTTGTCACGACCACTCCGGACGCAACTTCGTTGCAGTTGTACGCCGTCGGCGACTACTTCGAGAGTGATGAGGTTTTCCTCCGGGCCAACGGAACTGCGACAGGAGTTGATCCGATGGCAACGTTGACCGGACCACAAGCCGGTGCCGTTTCGACCCCAGCCCGGCTGTCGCCCACAACGCTTTCGACGGCGGTCGATGTCGGGGCCGGCTGGTCAATGACCGTGACTGGCGCAGCGAGGGACATCACCGACCTCGTCATGGCCGAGAACCAGTTCAACGAGCCCGCGCCGGCGGGATTCCGATTCATCGGCGTCGATGTCACGTACGCCTACTCGGGAACTGAGCCGACCGCGGCCTATCAGGTCACGACGAAGGCCGTGGGCGAAGGCAACGTAGAACTGCAAGCCGGCTGTGGCGTGATTTCTGGGGAGATCGACATCTTCACCGATGTTTTTGCTGGCGGCACCGTCGCCGGAACGATCTGCTTCGTCGTGCCTTCCGCAAATCCGAGCATGATCGTCTACGCGTCGGCCGACTTTGACACCTCACCCGTGATGTTCGCAGTCTCCTGAGCAGGACGCCGCTGTCATCGCGGGAAAGCGCTAGGACAGGGCGGTGGTGATGCTGGCCAACAACTCGTCGTAGGTTTGGTTGGCCGGGAACTCGGGGAACTGGCCGGTGATGGTGTCGGGGGCGTGGAACCAGAAGCCGGCGTGCGCGGCGCCCAACATGGCAGCGTCGTTGTACGAGTCGCCAGCGGCCACGACCCGATAGTTGAGGCCGCGCAGCGCGTTGACAGCGTGGCGCTTCTGATCGGGCATTCGCAGGGCGTAGTCGACGATGCGGTCGTCGCTGACGATCAGCTGGTGGCACAGGATCGCAGGCATGCCCAGTTGGCGCATCAGCGGTGCCGCGAACTGCTCGAACGTGTCGCTGAGGATGATCACCTGAGTGCGCTCACGGAGTTCTTCGAGAAAGGCACGGGCACCTTCCATCGGTTCGAGCCCGGCGATCACGTCGGTGATCGTGCTCATCCGCAAGCCGTGTTCGGCCAGCAACGCGAGACGGCCCTTCATCAGGACGTCGTAGTCCGGCTCGTCACGGGTGGTGCGGCGCAGAGCCTCAACACCGGTGCGTTCGGCGACAGCGATCCAGATTTCCGGAACCAATACACCCTCGAGATCGAGGGTCACAATTGTCTGCTGCCTTGTCGAGGTTCGTTGGGCGATGTCGTTCACGGTGGCCTATTCTTCACGACGGCCGGCCGTCGTGAGAAACGACAGCGCGAAAGAGGGGAAACCATATGACGATCAGCACCATGTCCAGCACGATGATGGACGACTACCAGCTGACCCTGCTGCCCATCTTCAAGTACGGCAGGCAGGTTCACGCCAACAGCAAGATCATCACGTTCACCGGTCAAGAAGGCGATGCCGCGTACGTGGAGAGCACGTTCGCTCAGGTCGCTGCCCGCGCCGATCAGCTGGCTTCTGCGCTGGCCCGCCTGGGCGTGCAGCCCGGTGATCGCGTCGGCACGTTCATGTGGAACAACCAGACCCATATGGAGGCATACCTCGCTATTCCGTGCATGGGCGCCGTGCTGCACACGCTCAACATTCGGCTGTTCCCCGAGCAGTTGGCGTATGTCATCAACCACGCCGAGGATCGTGTCATCATCGTCGACGCATCCATCGCGCCATTGTTGGCCCGCGTGCGCGACCAGCTCACCACCGTGCAACACATCATCGTCAAAGGTCCGGGCGACGCCTCGTCGCTGGGCGACGGCCTTCTCGACTACGACGAGCTTTTGGCCGCCGAGTCGGGCGGCTACAACTACCCGGAGGTCAGCGAGAACACCGGCGCCGCGATGTGTTACACGAGCGGCACCACCGGTAACCCGAAGGGGGTCATGTACAGCCACCGCAGCACGTACATGCACTCACTGCTGGTCACCTCCACTGCCAACATCGCGCTCAGCGAGCGCGACCGCATGCTGGTGATCGTGCCCATGTTCCACGCCAACGCATGGGGCACTCCCTACGCAGCGTGGATGATCGGCGCCGACCTTGTCTTCCCGCAGCAGTTCCTGCAGGCAGCGCCCATCGCGCGCATCATCAACGACACCAAGCCGACGCTGACAGGCGCCGTGCCAACCGTGCTCAACGATCTACTCAACAACGCGCCCGACACCGATATGTCCAGCTTCCGGCTGGTGATGTGCGGCGGATCGGCCGTTCCGCGGGGCCTGATCGACGGCTATCGCGCCACTTTCGGTGTCCCGATCGTGCAGGGCTGGGGTATGACCGAAACCAGCCCGGTGTGCGCCATTGGCCACCCGCCGAAGGAGATGGGCGACGGCAGCGAAACCGATTGGCGCGTGAAGACCGGCCGAATCATGCCCGGCGTGGAGTTGCGGATCACCGACGACAACGGCGACGTTCAGCCATGGGACGGCGAGGCACTGGGCGAGATCGAAGTACGTGGCTCGTGGATCACCGCCAGCTACTACCACGTCGACGATCCGGAGAAGTTCCACGACGGATGGCTGCGTACGGGCGACGTCGCCAGCGTGCTGCCCAACGGCTACGTGATGATCAGCGACCGTGCGAAGGACGTCATCAAGTCCGGCGGCGAATGGGTCTCGTCGGTCGACCTGGAGAACACGCTCATGGGCCACCCGGCCGTCCTCGAAGCGGCGGTCATCGGGGTGCCCGACGATCGTTGGGACGAGCGCCCGATGGCGTGTGTGGTGCTCAAGCCGAACACGGAGGCAACGGCCGAGGAACTGCGCTCATGGCTGACCGAGCGCACTGCGAAGTTCTGTGTGCCCGAGCGCTGGACGTTCATCACCGAAGTGCCCAAGACCAGCGTCGGCAAGTTCGACAAGAAGGTCCTGCGCGCGGCCAACACCGCCGGCGAACTGTCGGTCGAGAAGCTCGCGTAGCGCTGTCGTCTCGACGAACCATCCCCACAGCTACATCGGCGTTGAGATGCGGTACTACCGCAGATGAACGCCGACAAACGATGCCCACAGCTACATCGGCGTTGAGATGCGGTACTACCGCAGATGAACGCCGACTTAGGGCGGGGTCGACTCAGCGAGTGGGTGCGGTGCCCGCGACCGTGGTGCGGTGTAGCTCTCGGCGCGTGCCGCGGTAGTCGTTGAGCGCGTTGTGCTGGGTGCTGCGGTTGTCCCAGATGGCCAGTGTGTTGGGCGTCCATCGGAAGCGGCAGGTGAACGCATCGCGGGCGCTGTGTGTATAGAGCTGTTGCAGCAGTGGCGCGCTGTCGGCGACGGACCAGCCATCGAAGCGCACGGAGTACGTCGAGTTGATGAACAGGACTTTCGCTCCGCTCTCCGGATGAGTCGGTACAGCCGGATGTGAGTGCTCTGCCAACGCGTCGTCGGTCGTGTTGATCTGCATCGAACGACCCTGCGCGCTGCGCGCCAGCACGCCATCGGCGCTGTACGCCCAGCCGGCGCTATGCACGACATCCAACCCATCGAGTGTGCGGCGCAGGCCATCGCTCAGCGTCTCGTACGCCAGTTGTTGATTACTCCACATCGTGTCGCCGCCCACCGCTGGAACGTCGACCGACCACAGCAACGTGAAGGCAGGAGGTGCCGGCTGAAAGCTCCAATCGCTGTGCCATGCGCCGCCAAAGTTGAAGCCGCCTTCGTCCGCTTCGCGAACGACTCGCACCACTCCCGGGTGATCTGGCATCGGCTCGAGGAAGGGCGTGTGGCCGTGGCCGCCGAGTTGCTCGGTAAGACGCACGAGATGTTCGGTGGCGTACGGCTGATTGCGCAGGAAGATGGCTTTGTGGGCGACGGCTGTGGCGCGCAGCGCGTCGAGTTCACCGTCGGTCAACGGGCGGGTGAGGTCTAGCCCGCTGACCTCTGCACCAAGTGCGCCAGCGATGCGATCAATGGTGAGTGCGCTCATGCACCCGAGTGTGGCACGCCCGAGGATCGCATTGCGTCGGCGACCGCCTGTTGTGCTCAGCCCAGCAACGCCGCAGCGAGTGTGTCGGCTTGGTTGGCACGTAGTGCGGCGTTGACCCGCTGGCGCTCCAAGATCTGCTCTAGGCCCTTTTTCGCCTGCGCGATTGGGTGCTCGGTGAAGAAGCTCTGCACGTCAGCCACAACCTCGGGGGCGGTGAGCAGTTTCACCGGGTCGATCATGCGCGAGATGGTGTTGCCGGGGAACTTCTCGTTGGCGGCGTCCCACTGCTGACGCAACGACCGCCACGTGGCCGCGCCATGTTGACGGTTGGCGATGCAACGGTTCAGCAGGAACGGTGCGTTTTGTGTGCGCACTTCTCCGGAGAACGCCAGCGCGACGGTGCGTTCGATCTGAGCGGCCTCGGGGAACTCCGCCAGTGCATAGAGGTAGCGCAGCTGTTCCTGCGGTGTCGTCGGGTTGCGGAACTTGGCGACGAAGTCTTCGTAGTCCGCATCGGTTCCATGGGCGGCAACGGCGTTGGTGGCGGCCGACACCAGCTCGGGGTCGACGCTTTCGCCACGGTCGTACGCCTGCAGAATTGCGCGGCACTGCACCAGCGCGTCGGCATCGTTGCCAAGCACGGCCAACACCCCGACCAGTAGACCGCGGAGCTTGGCGACGAGGTCGCCCTCTCCATCCACCGGTACCCAGCCGAGATCGTCGACCGCCGGCAACAACAACGCCGCCACGCGTGCTTGGAACGCTGCGTACGCCTCGCCCTCCAGCAGGCGGCCGACACCGCGCAGGCCGATCGCAGTTGCTTGCCACACGGCCAGCTCACGATTGGAGCCGAAGCCCTCAACGAACTCGACAAAGTCGATGGCGTCCAGACGGCCGGCGACGACTTCGTTCCATGCATCGTCAATGAGGTTGTAGCGATCGATCGTGGTAAGGCCATCGAGTTCACCGAGAATGCGACTGCGCAGAGACGCGTCGTACGCAACGCGCATGTACCCGTGGCCGCCGGCGTTGACGACCACGCTGCTGTCGGCGGACGGCAGTGCGACGCGCAGGTCGAAACCATCGACCAGAACCTTCGAATCGACTCCATCGATACGAAGGTGCACCGGCACCACGAACAGCGTGGGGTCATCGGTTTCGCCGTAGGCGAAACGCTGCTGGCTGAGCACGAGTTCGCTGCTGTCCAAACGGGCCGAGATCAGCGGGTAGCCCGCCTGCCAGATCCAGCTGTCCATGAGAGTGCGCACCGGCGTGCCCGGGTTGGCTTCCTCGATGGCGTCCCACAGGTCGCCGGTCTCGGTGTTTGCATACTCGTGCTTCGACAGGTAGTGACTGACACCGGCTTGGAAGGCCGACTCGCCCAGGTACTGCTCGAGCATGCGCAGCAGCGACCCACCTTTTTGGTAGGTGAGCACATCGAACATGCCATCGCAATCGGCGGGGGCTTCGACGAAGAACTCGACCGTGCGAGTGCTGGCCAAAGAGTCGACCTCGAACGCTGCACTGCGCTCCAAGCTGAAGGTCGTCCACCGCAACCAATCGGGGCGGAACGCGTCGCAGCACGCAATTTCCATGAAGGTGGCGAAGGCTTCGTTCAACCAGATGCCGTTCCACCACTTCATGGTCACCAGGTCGCCGAACCACATGTGCGCCATCTCGTGGGCCACCACATCGGCCAGGTTCTGGAGCTCGAACTGTGTGGCGGTTGCCGGGTCGGCCAGCAGCAGACTCTCGCGGTAGGTGATGGCACCGAGATTCTCCATGGCACCGGCGGCGAAGTCGGGCAGCGCCAACATGTCGCACTTGTCGGTGGGGTATGGGATGCCGTAGTAGTTCTGGTACCAGCTCAGCGAGTGCGCGCCGATCTCGAGGCCAAAGGCCGTCAGGTGGCCCTTGCCTGGTACGTGGATGATGCGTAGCGGGATGAAATCGTCGACGGAGCCGGCACGGGGCACCAGCACCGGTTCGGTGGCCTCCAGCAGACCCACAACGAACGCGACGAGGTATGTGCTCATTGGCATGGTCTCGCCGAAGCGAACTGCGACCTTGCCCGTGTCGTTGCCAGTGCCGTCCTCGAACGTGGTGCGCTCGATCTCTGGTCCGTTGGAGATAGCCATCAGGTGCGGCTCGATGATGAGCGTGACGTCGAAGACGGCCTTGAAGTCGGGCTCGTCGAAACAGGGGAAGGCACGTCGACAATCTGTGGCCTGCATCTGAGAGGTGGCGATGACCTGCTCGTTACCGTCGGTGTCGATGTATGTGCTGCGATACCAGCCGTGCAGCTTGTCGTTGAGAGTGCCGGTGAACGTGATCTCGACCGTGGTGGTGCCGGGCTCCGGAGCACTGTCGATGACCAGTCGTTCGGTGTCGGTGTGCAGCTCGAACGTCGCTTCCTCGCCGCCGACCTTGACCTCGGTGATGTCGAGCTCGATGGCGTTGAGCACGATCTTGTCGACCGCCTCGTTGATGGTGGCGTCGATGATCACGTGACCAACGAAAGTGGCCGTTGCGAGGTCGGGCTGCAACGCGAGCGTGTAGCGATGCGGAACCACGCTGCGCGGCAGGCGGTACGGGTTGTCGGTAGCGATGGCGTCGGTTGCGATGGCGTCGGTTGCGATGGCGTCGGTCACCGAGTCAGGCTACCGGCGCTCGCTCAGCGCACCGGGTAGCGTTACCGCCCGTGCCAGCGTCCCCTTTGTACGACGTCGTCGGTGTGGGCAACGCCCTCGTCGACGTGATCAGCCATGCCGACGACGGCTTCATCAGCGACTACGAGTTGGTGAAGGGTTCGATGACCCTGGTCGACACCGACCGCGCACTGTTCCTCTATCGCGCCCTCGGGTCCGCAGTTGAGATGTCCGGTGGCTCAGC
>JANOYI010000017.1:0-11002 GCA_031428795.1 Ilumatobacteraceae bacterium
TGCGCGTAGTGGTAATTCGGACGCGCCGAACCTCAGCCTCGGAGTCGCCGAAATGTCCACGCCCACGCACGAGCAAGTCATCGACGCACTGCGGCCGGTGGAAGACCCCGAGCTGCGCCGCAGCATCGTCGATCTCGGCATGGTCCGCGAGGTCACCATCAGCGACGCAGGCGTCGTTGGTGTGCAGATCGCACTCACTGTCGCCGGCTGTCCGCTGCGCAACGAGATCCAGAACCGCGACGGCGGGGCGGTGTCGCTGCTCCCCGGTGTCACTGGTTTCAATCTCGACTTCACGGTGATGACCGACCAGGAACGCGAGGCAGTCCGCGCACTCTTGGGCGGCGGCCACAGCCATGGTGCGCCGGCTGCGCAGGGCGGTCATGGCCACGCCGAGGGCAAGGCCGTGCCGTTCAATCAGCCGGGCAACAAGACGCGTCCCCTGCTCATCTCCAGCGGCAAGGGCGGCGTTGGTAAGAGCAGTGTCACGGTCAACCTGGCCGTCGCTCTGGCCAGCCAGGGGTACAGCGTGGGCATCGTCGACGCCGACATTTACGGTTACTCGGTGCCGCGCATGTTGGGCACAGATCGCGATCCCGTGGTCATCGACGACATGTTGATCCCGCCGGAGAACCACGGCGTGCGCTGCATCTCCATCGGCTATTTCGTGCCCGAAGGCCAGGCCGTCATCTGGCGTGGCCCGATGCTGCACAAGGCGCTCGAGCAGTTCCTCGCCGATGTGTTCTGGGACGAGCCCGACTTCCTGCTCATCGACATGCCCCCGGGCACCGGCGACATTGCGCTCAGCCTCAGCCAGTACCTGCCGCGGGCCGAGGTCTACGTGGTCACCACCCCGCAGCCAGCCGCGCAGAAGGTTGCTGCCTTGTCGGCCGCGATGGCAGCAAAAGTGAACCTGCCCGTCAAGGGCATCATCGAGAACATGAGCTGGTTCACCGGCGACGACGGCAAGCGGTACGAGATCTTCGGCAGCGGCGGCGGCCAGACCTTGGCTGACGATCTCGGCGTCCCGTTGCTGGGCCAGCTGCCACTGGTGCGCGAACTGCGCGAGGGCGGCGACAACGGAAACCCGATCACCGTCGCCTATCCCGACAGCGAAGTTGCGAAGGCGTTCCAAGCCATCGCCGCTCGCATCGCCACCGAACTGAAGTCGAAGAAGATCTTCAGCGCCGCCCTCAAGGTCAACTGACGCCGAAGGACCCGGCCGGTCTCGAGGGGCGGTACGCACGCCCGCGGCCGCAGGCGTAGCGTCGCGGCATGGAGTCCGCCGAAGGCGCACGCTCGTTTCTCACGTCCGGCGACGCGTACGACGCGTTCATGGGCCGCTACTCACGATTGCTTGCCGTGCCCCTCGTCGAGTGGACGGGAGTCACCACGGGCCACTCTGTCCTCGACGTCGGGTGCGGCCCTGGCGCGCTCACGGACGCGCTCGTGCAACGGCTTGGCGCATCGGAGGCGTCCGCCTTCGACCCGTCGCCGCCTTTCGTCGAAGAGTGCGCTCGGCGGTACCCCGGTGTCGACGTACGGCATGGACGCGCCGAGGCGATCCCGTTCGATGACGATCAATTCGACGCGGCGATCGCTCAGCTCGTTCTGCATTTCGTCACCGATCCGAGCGGGGCCGCCGCCGAGATGCGCAGAGTGGTCCGACCCGGCGGGCTAGTGGCCGCGTGCGTCTGGGACTTCGACGAGGGAATGCAGATGCTCCGCGCCTTCTGGGATGCGGCGCTGGTGGTCGATACGGGTGCGCCGGACGAAGCCAAGACGATGCGCTTCGGCCGTGCAAGCGAGATCGCCGAACTGTTTCAGGCAGCAGGACTTGTCAACGTTGAGGAGACCACGATCAGCGTCAGCGCCACGTACGCGGACTACGACGAGCTGTGGTCGGGCTTCCTCGCCGGCATCGGTCCTGCAGGCTCGTATTGCACCTCACTGTCCGATGCCCAGCGCGCCAGCCTGAGCGCCGAGCTGTTCACAAGAGTCGGCTCACCCGCAGGCGAATTCTCCCTCCTAGCCGCCGCCCGCTGCGCAAAGGCAATCGTCCCCGACTGAGACCTCCCCAACGAGAAGAACTGATGTCAAAGTAGACCTCCAGCGCCTTTTCAAGGTTTACTGACGCCGAAGACCACCTCCGCAGCTGGTCGCCACGTCAGAATGGTCGCCGTGACGGATTCAACTCAGACGGGACTCGGGAGCCCGCTACGGCGCGTTGGCATTGTGCTCCTCGCGTCGCTGTACGCAGTGATTGCATGGTCAAAGCTGACGCTCACATTCGATGCCGTCGAGGACCTGAGAGACGAGGCCGGACCGCACCACGTACTGATCGCCGTGCACTCGCTGTCCGGCGTCCTGTTCTTCGGAGCACTCGCCGCGGTCTCAGTGTTCCGCCCCGCACCAGTGCGACGCGAGCATCGCCCCATTGGCTGGATACTGCCGATGGTGGTGATGGGGCTGTTCTTCATCCTTGGGCGTCCCGAACCGACAACATCCGCGCTACGGCTGGTGATTCCTGCGACCTTGTTTGCTGTACTCGGTACCGCAGCAACACTCGTTTCGTTGCGGCGGCTCGGCAGCAACTTCGGGGTGGTATCCGACGTTCGCGGTTTCGTCTCGTCCGGGCCGTACCGTCGCGTGCGCCATCCGTTGTACGCCAGCGAATTGGTCACGAGCTTCGGGCTTCTTCTTGTGGTGCTCAGCCCGCTCACAGTTGCAGCGTTCGTACTCGGCGCCGCCGCCCAGGTGGCCCGAGCCCGCGTCGAGGAGCAAGCGGTGACGGCCGCCTTCCCGGAGTATCAGGACTACGCCCGACGCACGCCGATGCTGATTCCGAGGATTCGCGTTCGGCCTTAGCCGTTGAACTGGTCCAGGATGCGAATCGCAGCGGGGCCCAACAGAACGATGAACAGTACGGGCAGGATGCACGCGACCATCGGAAAGAGGATCTTCACCGGCAGCTTCATAGCCTGCTCTTCGGCCTGTTGACGGCGCTTGATACGAAGTTCGCCGGACTGAATTCGGAGCGTGTCGGATACCGGCACGCCAAGCTTCTCTGCCTGCGCCAGGGCAGCCACAAATCCTCGCAGTTCGGGGATGTCTGTTCGCTCCGCCATGTTGGTCAGTGCGACGCTGCGGCCCACACCAACGCGCATGTCCTGCACCACTCGACCCAACTCCTGTGCAAATGGCCCCTTACCGGATCGTGCTGTTCGTGCGATGGCGGCGTCGATTCCAAGCCCCGCGCGCACCATCACGCCGATCTGGTCGATGGTGTCAGAGACGTCGACTCGAATTGCAGCCTGCCGCTGATTGACCTTGGAATCCAGGAGACCATCTGGCAAGAAGTACCCGAACAGTGTGCCGATGACGGCCAGCACAAGATTGAACACAGATGGCTCGCCAAGAAAGCGCAGAACCAACAGCACACCGAGTATGACGGCAAGAAGCGCCTTCGCCGCGAGCACACGCTCAATCGTCCAGCCCTCCGGCGAGCCTGCCCGTTGAAGCTTGCGACCCAGAGCTGCGATGCGACCGCTAGGCATTGAACGACGGACGCGAGCGCCAAGTCGCTCGAGCATCGGTTGAACGGCGCGATCGGTTGCCGACATCTGCAGCAGCAGGGTGCGCTGGTCGACTGGCGTTGGTACCCCGCCGAGCACCCCTTCACTCGACTGCATCGCACTTCTGCCTGAGCGCCCGCCGGAGACGGCCCACCACAGCACAATGGGCGAACAGACCACTGCGGCGGCACCAGCAATCACTAGCGGTTCCATGGCGTACTCATTTCACAACTGCGCCTTGATGATCTTGCGCATCCACAGCCACCCGACGATCAGCAGCCCCACGCCTAGGACAACAAGAAACGGTCCCGGTGCCTGCTTGAAGGGGTCGAAGTAGCCCGGGCTCGTCAGGCTGAGCAGCACCGCAAGCACGAACGGCAAGCCGGTCAGCACATACGCCGACAGACGACCCTCGGCAGTCAACGTGCGTACCTGACGGGCAAGCTGCTGGCGTTCGCGGACAGTCTCGGCCACGTTCTCCAGGATGATGGCCAACTCGCCACCGACCTCGCGGTTGATGTGAATCGCGGCCACGACCCATTCGAAGTCACGACTTTTCATCCGATCTGCCATCGACTGCATCGCATCGGTGGGGTCACGCCCGATGCGCACTTCCAGCAGCACCCGCTGCATCTCTGCGCGTGCCGGGTCGGCGACTTGGTTGGCGACGGCGTCAAGTGCCTGCGGCAGGCCGTAGCCCGAGCGGAGAGAGCTGACCATCATCTGCAGGAGATCTGGCAGCTGCTCACCGAACGCCTTGCGTCGACTCTCGGCGCGGGCCTCCACGATCATCCGCCCGAGGAGCGGCGCACTAACGAGGCCGATGATGAAGCCAAACGGGCCCATGAACGAGAACAGCACGAGCGCGAACACCACCCCGATCGCAATGGCGAGCACCAGAAACTCGCCGGGTCGAAGGTTGATCGCCGCCGAATCCAGCGCTGCGGAAAGACCGCGTCGGCGGTCACCACGGTCTAAGGCGCTTTCCGCCATCGAGGTGATTCGCGCGCCGATACCGCCGGACGTTTTGCCCTCCGCCGACTGGACCGGCTGATCGGCGCCCAGTATCCCAGCGGTCGAGCGACGCCGACGATGCTGCACAGGAATTGCGAACAGAGCAAGGATCAGCAGCGAAACAAATATGGAAACGGCGCCGACATACAGCCACGTCTTGGTCGACAGGCTGGAGTTGCTCCCCTTGACCACTTCGACAACCGTGGTGGGAACCACCGATTCGGTGACCGTCGTAGGCGGTGAGGCGAGCACGGTCGTCGTCGGTGCAATTGTCGTGGCAATCGTCGGTAGCACCGCTGTGGCGGTGGCCTCGGCAGTTCCCTCGGGAGTGGCTACACGAAGCGTGTATGTGACGTCGCCTGAGGCGGCCGACGTGAAGTGCAGGCGATATCGACTGGTCAGCGAAGCGGCAACTTCGCGAAAGAGGCCCTCGAGTGCGGCAGGGTCGGTGGCCAGGCCGAGCGACCCGTTTGCCGCGCCACTGAGCTGCTTCAATGCCTCCTGATTCGCCTCCGAGCTGACGAGTTCGATCACGTTGGTACGGATCTTCGTCGCGACCGCGACGGCCTCCTCAAGCGTCGAGCCGCTGACAGTGTCGCCGCCGTCGCTGAGGACGACGAATTGGCGATCGTCGGTGGTACCCGAGAACAGCGTTTGTGCGAATTGAATCGCGTCGTACAGGGCCGTCTCGCCCGTGGCGGAAAGACCCGCAATAGTCGCAGCAAGAAGGGCACGGTCAGTCGTCAGGGGACTGACCAGTGCCGGTGCGTCAGCAAACGCAACGACACCAACAGGTATCTCGGGCGGCAACGAAGAAAGAAATGCTGCTGCCGCGTTCTTCGCAGCGCCGATCGCATCGCCTTCCTTCATCGAGCCGGACGTATCGACGACAAGCACAACTTCCAGACCGCTGGTGGGCACCTGTTCGAGGGTGGCCGCAATGAGCGCCCCGTTCTCCAGCACCTCGAGTTGGTCGAGGGAAAGCGCACCGCCTGTCAGGCCAAATGCGGCGCTGAACTCCACGGTGACCTCGGGCGCCTCGCTCACATCTACTCGGGAGATCCCCAGGTCTTCGCCCTCAGCAGTCGCGAACGATGACAGCGCGCCGAGCGTCAGGAGCATCGACAACGACGCGCCGACACTACGCCGAACGAAGCTGCCGCGGGTCACCGGCTCCACCCCGAATATGAGTCTCCAACATCGCGATACAGCTCCGCCGGCAGCGTGACACCGGCCTCGAGCAGTCGATCGGTGAACAGCGGCCTCACACCAGTTGGCCGAATGTGCCCCAACGGGCGGCCTTCAGCGTCGCGGCCGGCCGAGTGGTCGAACGCATAAATATCGCTCGTGGTGATCGTTTCGCCTTCCATGCCGATCACTTCGGTGACATGGGTGACTCGCCGAACACCATCACGGCCACGCTGGATGTGCACGATGACGTCGAGTGCAGAACTGACTTGCTCGCGAATGGCCCGGCTGGGGAGGTCGATGCCACTCATCAGGACCATTGTTTCCAGTCGCGACAGCGCATCCCGAGGGCTGTTGCAGTGCACGGTAGAAATCGATCCTTCATGGCCCGTGTTCATCGCCTGCAACATGTCGAGCGCCTCAGCCCCACGAACTTCGCCGACGATTATTCGGTCAGGACGCATGCGCAGTGAGTTGCGAACAAGATCGCGCACAGTAACTTCGCCGCGGCCCTCGATGTTGGGTGGCCGACTCTCCAGCCGCACCACGTGCTGCTGGTGCAGTTGTAGCTCGACGGCGTCTTCAATGGTGACGATGCGCTCGTCGTTCGGAATGAAACTGGAGAGTACGTTCAGCAGGGTGGTCTTTCCGGTGCCTGTGCCGCCAGAGACCAGCAGATTGAGGCCGACCTCGACCACAACACGAAGTAATTCGGCAAGGTCCTCGGTAACCGTCCCGAATCCGATCAAGTCCTCGATCTGAAACGGATCTGCGGCGAACTTTCTAATTGTCAGCGCCGGGCCATCGACGGCAAGCGGCGGAATGACCGCATTCACACGCGACCCGTCAGGCAGCCGCGCATCGACCATTGGCGACGACTCATCGATTCGGCGACCAACGTCGCCGACGATCTTCTCGATCACACGACGCAGGTGCTCTTCGGACATGAAACGGGCGGTCGTTGGCTCGATCACACCGTGGCGTTCCACGAAGATTGGATCGAGTGAATTGACCATCACCTCGTTGACGGTGCGGTCGGCGAGAAACTGCTCGATGGGGCCCAGCCCAATGACGTCGTTCATGATGTCCGCGGCGAGAGCCTGGCGCTCCGCTACCGACAGCGGCACCGTGACCTCGGACATGAGATCGCTGATCTCCTGTGCGACGTACGCGTTGAGCTGCTCGACGCCCAGCGTCGAGTCGAACAAGCGGGCACCAAGCCGCGCGAACAACGCTTCGTGCACCTTCGCCTTAAAGGCGCCCACCGCATCGGTGGCAATCGGGTTCACCTTCGCCGCCGAGAACACGCTCAGCGGGCGCGGCCCGGCGACCTCGGCCGCCTTCAATCGATCCGACAGCTTCATTTGGACCTCCTCAATGAGAAACGGCCCTTCGGCTCTGAACTCTGCTGATTCGCGAATGCGGACTTGGGGGCAAAGCTGCGGGCAAGCAAAAGGATCTGTTGGGCAACTGGCGACTCGGGCTCCTGCACTACGACCAATGTGCCCTGATTCATCGAGAGCGGAACAAGGCGCGAACTCGGGAGTGCAATGTCGACTTTCATTCCAATCGCGGCTTCGACGTCGGCGATTTCCAGTCCTACGCGAGCGTCCGCGCGGTTGAGAACGAAATGTCGTGCCGGGCCATGGACGCCGAGGCGATCCAGAGTGTTGATTTCCTTGGCCAGATTTCGAATGCTGGTGACATCGAGGCTTGCCAGCAACACGATGTCGGTTGCTTGATCGATCGCTGCGAGCGCTCGCTCGTCGAGGCCCGCAGCCGTGTCGACGACGACGTATGCAAAGTCCCTTGTCAACATCTCCAGCACCTGCGCCGACAGCTTGTCAGTCACCAGTTCGCCCTCCTCGGGCGAACCGGAGCCGGCAAGGATGTGCAGCCCAGACTGCTCGTGTCGAGTCAAAAACACTTTCAGCGTTGTGCTGTCGAACGACGGCAACGAGGCAAGTTGAGCGACGTTGTGTTCAGGCACGAGCCCGAGAACGCTGGCCACATCGCCGAACACGCAGTCGAGGTCCACGAGTGCGGCCTCGCCCGTATTGGTGGCAGCAAGCGCCACCCCCAGGTTGGAGGCCAGCATCGTCTTGCCGCTGCCCCCCTTCGGCGACAGCACAACAATCACCTTGCCCTTGGGTGCTGACGGGTCGGGTGGAAGCGGTGCGGACTGGCGAATGCGCTCGCCGCGTTCCAACGCGACCTCTAACGCTCCGAGAATCTCCGAACTTGGCGAGGAGGGCGCGATGATCTCGCGAACGCCGGCCCGAGCAGCTTCGCTCCACAGCTCCCCGTCGGCAGGACGCAGCAGGATGATGCCAACCTCGGGCAGCAGCGAGTCAAGCCGCCGACAAATATCAAGCGCGAGCTCCTCGGGCACATCCTGCGCAATGCACAGAGCCAGCGGCTCCGACATCGCAACGAGATCCACAATCGCTTGCGGATCAAGCGCGCCTTCATCGTCGCGCCACGGATGACGCTCGACGAAGAAAGGAACCGAGTCGGGCTCTGGAAGGCGAACAGAGTCGTCAGAGGTGACCAAGCCGACAGAACGGGCGTTGAGCTGAGTCATCGAGGCACCGGCACCATGACCTGGGCAAGCGTCAGAATTCGGGTCCCTTCCTCGGAAGCATCTGGCCCCTCTGCGGTCAGCCAGATCGATCCGAACTCGGCGGCGAATACCAGCTGCTCGGCCTCCGCGGCCGATACGGCCATCGTCACCAACAACTGATCCGCCGGCGCCTCGGCGACCACAGGCGCAACCGTCGTCTCGGTACTTTCTGCGTCGCCAGTGGCCACAATCTCGCTAGCCCGCACACTGTCCTGCTTGGAGAACTTGACGCCGGTCACGAGGATCTTGTGCAGTACGAAGTGAGTGGTGTTCGGAGTTCGTGTTGGCGCGACAGTCGTTTGCGTGGGGTCACCTGGCACCGTGGTTTCGGTGGTTTGCGAGGGCACCCCCGACGTGTTGAGGTCGAACGGTTCGAACGAGAACAACACACCCACGGTGTCACCGGCCTGCAATTCAGCGCCCACCGCCCGTTCCGGCGTGAACGCAAACGTGATCTCCTGCAGCCCTTTCGGAACCGCAACCCTCACCAGTGACTGCGGATCGACGAAGCGGCTGGGCAAGATCTGCTCACCTTCTTTGAGTTCAGTTTCGGTCACAAACGTTGGGTCCAACCCGGTGAGATCCGCCAGCGCACCCGGCGCGACGAGGCGGCGCGGCACATCGACTAGGCCGACGCTCTCGAGGACTTCGCTCACCGGCGCACCTTCGCGCACGTCCGCCTCGACCATCAGCACCTGCACGAGCTCCTCTGGGCGAACGGCGTCGTCCTTGGCCGACTTTACGTAGCGAACTAGCGCCAGCGTGCCGACAACAGCCAGCACAACAGCCAGCACAATTCCTATTATCCGTCGCCTCATGATGCAGTCTCCCGTCGACTTTCAATTTATGTCTGAACTTTTCGCGCAGGTGCGCTAGTTACCTAACCGACCATTTTTACGGCTACTGAACCAAAGTTCGAGCCGCCGAAGCCACCGCCGTCGGTGGTGAACCTGGTGAATTCGCCATAAATGCAGTTGGCAGAGTTTCCGTTGCCCTCTCGGCATCGACCGAATCTGGGTGACCTGTCGTTGCCCAGTTTGTAACCCAATACTCGCAAACCGACGAAGCCGGCCACGTGGTACTCGCCGTTGCTGCCGGAGCCGCGCTCCTGGTCGTAGATCGCAATCAAGATCTCATTGTTCAGCCAGGCGGCCGGGTTGCAACCACGGGGAAGTGAGTTGCCGGTCTCGACACCCACCCAGCCACCAGCCGAGATCGTTGCCAAGCAATTGGTGTTCGCCAGATATCCAAAGCCACCAGGAAGATCTTGACCGGAGGGCGAACCCGTACACGACCCCACGCCCGGTTCGCCAGAGCCACCGATGCCATGGAAGTAGATGTAGTTTCTCTGCCCGGCTGGGAAGCTCGGAGGGCTGACTGTCCCGCCCATCTCCAGGTATTCGCAGACTGAGAATATGAGCGGAGTGACCGTTCCCGAACCCAATGGGCCCCAGGCGGCGACCGCAGATGCCCTCATCGTTGCCCCTGTGAGCGAGTTCATGATCGGCGCAAGCACAAATTGCACCTGGTTACCGCCGCCACTCGTCTGCGTGACGTCGGCGACCTTCACCCATCCGGTGGCGCCTGCAGCGCCGGCAGGGGCAGCCGTGGAACACGCTGCCAGCGGAGCCGGCGAGCCACATACCTCGGCAACGCCCGAAGCACCGTCTCGGGCGTTCAGATCGACATATTGCTTCGCGATTGCATTTGGTGCGCCACAGTTGCCGCCCGCACACCCTTGAGCGATTGCCAGCGCGGCTGCGTCCGCGCCGTTCTGTAGCTCGCGCTTTTCGACGTACAACGCGCCGAGGTCAATGACAAGCGCTCCAATACCGAGCAGCATCGTCATCATCAACGCCACCATGATGAGGACAGCACCCTCGTCGCGGTCAGCAGCTTTTTTTGGTTTCACAGTCCGCATCGCATCCTCGCAGTCGCCGACATGTTCCTTGTCCCCAGACTGATGAACGGAATCGAAAATGTAAACGTTGCGTTTACCGTCACCGTCGCATACGCGGTGGTCGATCCGGTCGAACCCCCCGGGCACGCCGCTTTCGTCACGGACGTAACCTGCGCAGACCCCGCTGCGCCCTGCACTGCAGCGTCAACGGCACCGGACGATTCGCTCAGTGCCAGCGAACGGGCACCCTCGCGGGCGGCACCCTGGATGGAGACCTGAGCGCTGTATGCACGGCCAAACTCGATGATGCCGACCAGCAACATCACCAGGATCGGCAAAATGAAGGCCAACTCAACCATGATGGCACCCCGGTCGCGAGCGCACATTGGGCTGTCGTTGTGGCGGAGCGCGCGCTTCATCTGCCGTGCCTCACATTGCCGCTGCGACATCGTCAAACAGGGCAAGCACGCCCTGTCCAAAAACCCCTGCGCCAATCACGACCACCATTGCAATCGCACCAACAATCAATGCGTATTCCACCATAGTGGCCCCTCGATCGGTCTCAGCCCTTTCGATGGCTACCCGTTTCGTTTTCGACATCACACCAACTTCTTTCGCTCGGTTGGCCCGATGCCCGGCGTGCCGCCACACGTGGGCATCGGGTCGAGACGAATCTTCACCGAATCAGAGTTGGCCGACGAGGTT
>JANOYI010000018.1:0-2195 GCA_031428795.1 Ilumatobacteraceae bacterium
TTCCAGCGGTTTGCTTGCCGGAGCTGCTGCTCTCGCCACCGGCGAGCTTGTCGCCGGCTTCGTCGCCAAGTGGCAAAGCCCAGTGGTCTCGGTCGCCGAAGCAGTCATCGACGCGGTGCCCCGCTCCGTCAAGGAGTTTGCCATCGAGACGTTCGGCGAGAACGACAAGATCGCCCTCGTCGTTGGCATCCTCTTCTTCAGCATCGTGTTTGCCGCGATTCTGGGCCTGCTCGGTCGCCGTCGCCCGCTGATTCCAACCATCGGCTTCGCCGCCTTCGCGGCCGTGGGTGTGTGGGCCTCACAAACCGCCACCGGCTCGACCTTGTCAGCCGCCATCCCCAGCGTGATGGCGGGCCTCGCCGGTGCGGGCACATATCACGTGCTGCGCCGCCTCGCCACGCCGACTGCGAAGACCGAAACCGTCGAGATTCTCGACGCCGAGGCCGACAATGTCCTCCAGATCGACGATGACCCGGCTGCCATGGCGGCAGCGACGCCCACCATGACGACGAACGATGGTGCCTCCTCCCGCCGTCGCTTCCTCATCGTGTCAGGCGCCGTTGCCGCCGGCGCTGCTCTTGCCACCACCGCTGGCCGAGCCCTGCGTACCCGTTTCGACGCCAGCACCTCCCGCAACGCAGTCGTGCTGCCGAAGGTTGCGTCTCCCCTTCCCGTCGCTCCCACCACGGTTGCAGCCGATGCCCCCGGCATCTCGCCCTTCTATACACCGAACGCCAACTTCTATCGAGTCGATACCGCCCTCGCCGTGCCGCAGGTACGCACCGAGGACTGGGAGCTGAAGGTGACGGGCATGGTCGACAAGGAGCTGCGCCTCTCGTACGCCGACCTCCTCGAGCGCAAGCTGGTCGAGGAAGACATCACGCTGACCTGCGTCTCCAACACCGTTGGTGGCCAGCTCACCGGCACCGCCCGCTGGCTGGGTCTCCCGTTGAGTGAGCTGCTCGACGAAGCAGGCGTGCAGTCTGGCGCCGACCAGATCGTTGGTCGCTCGGTCGATGGTTACACCGCCGGTTTCCCCGTCGATGCCGCCTTCGACCGCCCGGCCCTGATTGCGATCGGAATGAATGGCGAGCCGTTGCCCATCGACCATGGCTTCCCCGCTCGCCTCATGGTCCCCGGCCTCTACGGCTACGTGTCGGCCACCAAGTGGCTCACCGAGATCGAGCTCACCCGCTTTGCTGACTTCGATCAGTACTGGGTGAAGCGTGGCTGGGATCAGAAAGCCCCGATCAAGACGATGTCTCGAATTGATGCTCCTCGCACCCTGGCCAAGATTGCTGCTGGCCCGTTCGTGATCGGTGGCGTCGCCTGGGCGCAGACAGTCGGCATATCGATGGTCGAAGTGGCCATCGACGACGGCGACTTCGTAGCGGTCGACCTGGCCGACGAGTTGAACGAGAACACCTGGCGCCAGTGGAGCTTCCCGTGGGATGCCCCGGCCGGCCGCCACCGCATCACCGTTCGGGCAACCGACGCCAACGGCGAACTGCAAACCGATCAACGAGCCGAGCCGTTCCCCAACGGCGCCAGCGGCTGGATGTCCATCTTCGTCGACGTCAGTTAACGGCAACTGACGTCGCCCCCTCTCCACGGGCCGACCGGCTCGTGGGAAACCACACGGCTCAGCGTGAACCGTGTCTACGCACACAGCACATCGCAAGACCCCCGCAAGTCCCCCAACACATCAACGACAAAATCCACCAAGAAAGAGGAATCCAATGAAATCCAGGAAGGTACTCAAGGGCATGCTTGCCCTCGCAGCGTTCTCCATGGTCGCCGCAGCCTGCGGCGAGGATAAGGACACCAGCTCGACAACGGCCGCCCCCGCCGAATCAGTCGCCCCAGAGACGACTGAGGCGATGACCGAAGACACCATGGCCGTGACGCCCTCGTCGGAGATCTGTGACACCGACGCACTCGTCGCCGCTGTTCAGGGTGGCGATTCGGAAGGCACTCTCGAGGGCATGACCAACGACCCGGTGGCAACCGCCGCCAGCAACAACCCGGTCCTGACCACCCTCGTCGCCGCTGTTACGGCAGCCGGCCTCGGTGACACCCTCAACGGTGCCGAAGCCCTCACCGTCTTCGCCCCCACCGACTGCGCATTCGCCGCACTCGACCCGGCCACCCTGGAAGCAGCACTCGCCGACCCCAGCGGCCTGCTCACCACCGTC
>JANOYI010000019.1:0-2474 GCA_031428795.1 Ilumatobacteraceae bacterium
GTACGCCACAGCGCACGTGCGCGAACTCATCGAACGGTTCACGCCGAGTGTGCTGTGGAACGACATTGGATGGCCCACCAACCTCGACCCTGTCGCCATCATCAGCGAGTACTACGCGGCCGTCCCCGACGGCATTGTCAATGACCGTTTCAACATGATCAAGGTCATGCAGGGCACGCTGCATGCCGACATCAACACGCCCGAGTACTCGACGAAGGCGAGCGGCACGCGCAAGTGGGAGGTGTGCCGCGGCATCGGCCGCTCGTTCGGCTACAACCGAATGGAGAGCGAGGCCACGTACCCGACTGTCGACGAGGTCATCTGGATGCTGGTCGACATTGTCGGTCGAGGCGGGAACCTGCTGCTGAACGTCGGCCCCTCGGCCGATGGCCAGATTCCACTCGCCCAGGTGGTGCGCCTGACAGCGCTGGGCTGGTGGTTACGGGTCAACGGTGACGCGATCTACGGCACCCACGGTGGGGGAGTTGGCACGACGGCCGACGGTCGCGAGGTGCGCTTCACGTCACGTGTGGGGACTCGTTACGCGATCGTGCAGGGCGCCCCGGAGAACGAGGTGAGCTTTGCCTGCGCCCAGCCGGCTGACGGTGCCGAAGTGCGGATGCTGGGCAACTCCCGCGCGCTGCCATTCACATGGCACAACGGTGAGCTGGCGATCACCATCCCCGACCACCTCCCGGCGGCGCCAGCCACAGCGTTCGCCATCAGCGGCTGAGTGATTTCCTTACTCAGCGAGCGCAGCCACCCGACGTGACAGCTCGGCGCGGTAGGCGGTTGCTCGCTCCATCTTGAGGTGCTCGTACCCTCGAACTCTGTCGGGCAGCGCGGCAATTGCAACGACTTCCGCCAGGTTGTCATCGGTGGTCATCGGCAGCAATGCACCGATTGCGGCGATGTACTCGGGAATCATCTCCCGCTCAACACGGCGAACTTGCGCCCATCCAAACGCGTCGAACGGCGTGCCACGAACCCGGCGCATAGCACGCAGCGCCCAGAACGCCGGTGTCGACCAGCGGCCAAGATGGATCTTGTTGCGCCATCCCAGTGAGCGCAGCGCCGGCGGGTGCAACAGCCAGGTGACCTTTGTCCGCTTGCCGCCGATTGATTGTGCTTGCGCACGCGATTCCGGCAGCAGCAGCAGCCGAGCCACCTCGTACTCATCCTTGTACGCCATCAGCTTGTAGAGGTTGCGGGTGACGGCGTCGGTGAGGTCGTCGTGGCCGAGGGCAGCAACCCGCTCGACGACGTCAGTGAACTTGGCTGCGTACGCCGTCGATTGGTAGTCGACGAGATCTGCCGTGAGTCGCTCGAGGAGCGGCTGTTCGGGGGCAGCCGCTGCAATGCCGGCGGCGGCAGCTGTGCCCTCTGGGTCCGCGACCCACGCCCGACCCCAGGCGAACGCGGCGACATTCTTGGCGACAGCCACGCCGTTGAGAGTGATCGCCCGCTCGATCAGGTCGGGGTCGATCGGCACGTGGCCAGCCTGCACGCCCACCCCGAGGATGAACACGTTGACTGTGCTGTCGTCTCCGAGTAGACGCATGACCAGCTGTTGCGCGTCGACACGAATGTGGTCGCGCGAGCTGCCGTCCAACCGGCTGTTGACCTCACCCAGTGGGAATTGGCGGTCGGGATGGATGACCATCGAGCCGGTTGCCACCTGCGCTGAGTTGGCAACCACGACCGTCCGGTCTGATGACAGCGTGTGCAGCGTTGAGTCGTCGCCGCCGACCAGTTGATCGAACGCCAGCAGTACGTCCACCGAGCCCGCGGTCGCTTTGTTCGAAGGCTGTGGCACATCGAGCGAAAGTCGCAGGTCGCTGACCACCGGGCCGGCTTTCTGTGAGAGTCCGGTCTGGTCGAGGCCGCGCACCTGATAGCCACCGAGCATGGCGGCGGTGCCGACGATCTGGCTGACGGTGACCACACCCGTGCCACCGATGCCAGACATCCGGATAGTGCAATCGCCGGCCGCTGGCGGGGGCGCAGGTAGGTCGGACGGCGGCTTGGGCAGCGTCGACTTCCTCGCGTCAGCCTTGCCCGACGCCACTGTCACTGTCATGAACGCCGGACAGTCGCCCTTCATGCACGAGAAGTCGAAGTTGCACGAACCCTGATCGATACGGGTCTTGCGTCCGAACGGGGTATCAGTGGGTTGCACCGACAGGCAGTTGCTCTTGTCGCCGCAATCGCCGCATCCTTCGCATACTCGCTCGTTGATGACGACCCGAAATGCAGGGGTGTCGATGCGGTCGCGCTTGCGGTCGCGACGTTTCTCGGCGGCGCAGCGCTGGTCGTGAATCAGGATGGTGCAACCCGGCACGGCGGCCAAGACTTCCTGCGCTTCGATCAGACGGTTGCGACCCCAGACCTTGATGCCGATCGGCATCTCGATGCTTCGATAGCGGTCGAGTTCGTCGGTAGTGACGATGATCTGGCGAGCGCCCTCGGCCTGC
>JANOYI010000020.1:0-5276 GCA_031428795.1 Ilumatobacteraceae bacterium
GAGGGCTGCCTGTCGTTCGTGTTCGGCGACGGCATAGGCGAACTCGTCGATGCTCTGCAGGATTTGGTCTGCGTGATCGTCGAGCAATGTCATACTCACTAGAGTACACATGTTCGTGCACGATTTCAACTACAAACCCCATGTTTCATATAGCTCTCAGCGATACGAGGGCCCGAAGAATCGCCACGAAAGATGCACTCAGAGTGGCACTTCAGCGGGGCGGCAAGATGTGTGCGGAAGGTGCAACCAGAGTTGTCGCTGAGCAAAAACAACCAGGCCACCCCGACCCTGAGGAGGCCGCGAACCTGACCGCCACCCCCCACTTCAAGAGCATGGGCTCACATAGTGCAGCGCCAGTCACGTGCAGCGCCAGTCACAGGCAAATCTGAATGAGGTGAACTGAAGCAAACAATCCGGCCGGGCGGCACCGAGCCTCGCCCGGCCAGCAACGCCGACCACCATCCCCTTCAAGAGCATGGGTTCAACCGCGTCCAGCCGGAGAAGCCAAGGAGCGAGGAGCGCTAGGGACCCAGCAGATCCCAGCGGTTGCCGGCGATGTCGATGAAGACGGCGACCGTTCCGTAGGGCTCCACCCTGGGTTCGGTGACGAACTGAACACCATGCTCGACCATCCGTCGGTACGTCGCATCGAAGTCGTCGACTCGGAGGAAGAAGCCAACGCGACCTGCGACCTGCGTGCCGACTGCTGCAACCTGGTCCGCACCGTCGGCTTGCGCAAGCAGCACCCCGGTGATCGCTCCGGGAGGGCGAACGACGACCCATCGCTTCGGGCGTCCGTCGTTCGTCAGCGACGAAGAGTCTTCGATCAACTCGAAACCCAACGACCCCACGAAGTACTCGATCGCCGCGTCGTAGTCGTTCACGATGATCGCAACAGACTCGAGGTGCATTCGCCCGACCGTACTTGAGCGGGTTCAGCCGTCCACCCTGTCACCGAATGTCAACGCCTCGGCAACATTCGGTACCAGCGTCGGCCCCGGTGCTACTCGGGTTGGTCGGCCAACAGGCCGGCGCTGAAGGCCAAGGCCGTCGCGATGCCGGCAGCGCGCTCCACTACTGCTCCGAACGTGTAGCCGGCTTCGATTGCGCCGTTCATTGGGGGCTCGCCCAGCGACCGCAACAGCGCAGTCGCGTCACGCGATACTGCGATCTTCTCCAGCTCGGGCAGGGGCTCGGGGTCGCGCCAGATGTCGGCCTTCTGGGCCTGACGCGAGCCGTTGCGCGAGCCGGAACGACGACGCTGACTGTTGCCATTGCGAGCGGCCGCAGGCTGCGCGGGTGACGATTGCGGTTGGCGGCTCATTGGTCGTCCTCGGTCAGCAGCTCGTCGGGGCGCAGGCCGAAGGCGAGGCGCAATTGGTCGGTGTCGAGGTCGGCCATCGAGCTGCCCTTGGGCAACACCAACTGCGCGATGTGGCGCTTGCCGGCAACCACTTCCTCGACCTTCTCGTCGACCGTGCCCGGGCAGACAAGGCGGTGCGAGATGACGGTCTTGCTCTGCCCGATACGCCATGCACGGTCGCGGGCCTGGTCTTCCACGGCCGGGTTCCACCAGCGGTCGTAGAGCACAACATGGTTGGCGTTGGTCAGGTTCAGGCCGGTGCCGCCAGCCTTCAGCGACAGCACCAGCGCGCCCGGGCCTTCCAGCGCCTGGAAGTCGGCGATCATCTTGTCGCGCACCGTGCGGCTGAGGCTGCCGTCGTAACAGACAACTGGCGTGCCAGTGACGGTGGTGAGGTGCTCGGCGAGGCGACGACCCCAGGTGGCGAAGTGGGTGAAGATCAGCACCCGCTCGCCGGCGGCGTAGACCGACTCGACGATCTCTTCCAGCCGGGCGAGTTTGCCCGAGCGACCGACCAGCGGCTGGCCATCGTCGTTGTACGCCGCGGGGTGGTTGCAGATCTGTTTGAGGGCGGTGATGGCAGCGAGGATCGCGCCTTCCTTCTTCTCCCCCAGCTCGTTGGTGACGTTGAGCACTAGATCGTCGAGCACCGCTTGGTACAGACCGATCTGCTCGGGCGTCATCGTGCAGTGGTCGAGTTCGTCGATCTTGTCGGGCAGCTGCGCGGCCACTTCCGGCTCGGTTTTCGTGCGACGGAACAGCAGGATGCCGTTGAGAGCCTTCAGCGCGGACTCGCTATCGCCAGACATCTGTGCAACAAACGCTGGCCGTGGCCCGACCAGGCCGGGGTTGGTGAAATCGAGAATCGCCCACAGGTCGGCAACGCCGTTTTCGATGGGTGTACCCGTGAGGGCTAAACGCGTGTGCGCGGCGATGCGGCGCAACTGCTGCGCGGTGTCGCTGGCCGGGTTCTTGATGGCCTGTGCTTCGTCGAGCACCATCGTGCGCCACTCGGTCGCGGCCAACATCTCGACGTCGCGAACCGCGGTCGCATAGGTCGTGATGACGATATCGGCCTTCGCTATTTGCGCAGCGAACTCGTCGGCTTCAGAGCGGGAGTTGCCGTGGTGCACGAGCACCCGAAGTCCGGGCGAGAAGCGAGCGGCCTCTGCGGCCCAGTTGCCGACGACGGCGGCCGGTGCGACCACCAGCGTGGTGCCGTTACCCGCGGTGCGAGCGAGATGTGCGAGCACAGTGGGCGTCTTGCCCAAACCCATGTCGAGCGCGAGGCAACCGCCCAGCTCGGCAGCGTCGAGGAAGCCAATCCACGACAGCGCTTCGGTCTGGTACGAGCGCAGCTCGCCGACGAAACCTTCGGGCGGCGTGACCGGCGCGGCCGACGCTTCGCTGGCCCGGCGCAACACGTCGTTGGCCCAGCTCTGACCCTGCACCACGATGCCGCCGGCAAGACCCGACGTATCGAGACCCATGCTGTGGCGCAGAATCTCCGCGCCCGTCATCTTGGTGGTGGACTCGCGCTCCGCCAGCGCGGCGGCGGCCTTCTCCAGATCGATCCGATCCAGCTCGACCCACTTGCCACGAGAGTGGACGAGCGGACGGGCCTGCTTGGCGAGCCGCGCGACTTCGCCCGCGGACAATTCGACGTCGTCGAACAGCACAGACCAGGCAACGTTGGACAGCTGATGCGCACCGACGACCGAACTGGCCGACTCCTCGGCAAACAGACGCAGCGACGGCGTGGCCTTGCGGCGTGAAATCAGTGGTGCTCGCACGTCGAAACCGGTGGTCACCAACGTGGGGCCAACCATCGTCAGGAAGTCCCACGCTTCGTCCTGGCTGAGCGCCAATTGCCCACGCGCCTTCACACCCACGCGACCGAGGGCGGGGAAGATGCGACCCAAACGGGTCCACTCTGCCAGCGCAGCGCGGCCACCGTCGGGCGCACGAAGCGCCTCGTCGATGGGAATCATCTTGCCCTTGGCCTGCTTGACGTGCACCGACATCAGCCACACGCCACCAACGCCAGGAGGGTCGAGCTGCACGACCAGGCGGACATGCCCCGTGTCGGTGACCGAACGGGTCCACTGGTCGAACCGGCGCGACATATCGCGGGCCAACGAGGCGTCGGCGGCGAACGGCGCACCGTCGATGCGGGCGAGCAGTGAGTCGCCCAAGTCTGTGATGGTCTTCGCTGCCGGCGGCTGCGCCTTCAGCTCCACGCGCTCGGCGGCCTCGCTCATGATTGCGTCGATGACGGCCCCGATGATGGAGACCGTCACCGTGTGACCAGCACCCAGCTCGACAGCGGTGACCGTGGCGGGCATGACGGCGGCCAGTTCGTCCAGCCATCCACGGCTGATATACGCCGGAATCCAACGCAGCGCTGCGTCGGTGCCATGGCCATCGCGGCGGGCAGTCACGCGCACACTCGGCACAATGGCGCCGCGGGCAGCAAGACGCACACCTTCGACGGCAACCCGGCCCAGCCACAGCAGGCTGGGGCCGACCCCTTCGGGTGAAGTGGTGCCGCCGACCGAGACCAGCCAACCGAGCGCGCCACGCATCGGGATGGAAAGCGCCTCGGCCTTCATGCCGTTGGGCAGGGCCACCCCGGGGTGAACTTCCCAGCCGTGCGGCGGGCCGTCGACAGCCTGCAGGCGATCGGCAAGTGCATCGTTGTCGGCCGGCTCGGTGCCGCGACCGGCGGCCCACACGATGACGCGACCATCGGCCCACGACGCTTGCAACAGCACTTCGCCCGGCTCGAGGTACTCCCACGAGATCGAGTCGTCGTCGTCGAGCTCGGCCAGAATCGGCGAGGGCGGCAAGGGCTTCAGGCGGGCGGCCGTGCGGTGCAGGCTCTTCAGCGTTTCCGCAAAGTCGGCGACCACCTGGTCACGCTCGTCACCCGAGATGCCACGGACGTTGGCTAAGTCTTCCTCTGCGTCGCCGATCAGCCGGTCGAGTACGGCCAACGACATGGTCTCGTCGTTCTCGAACAGCGCCAGGTCGTCGGGCGCGCCGCGACCGTCAGCGATGGACCAGATAGCCGCTTCGAGTTGTCGTACCTCAGCCATTGCACTCCGTATGCGTAACCGTCTGACGCCCGGGCCGCAGGTTTCCGCGGCGCAACGTGACTGTCAGCGACGTGTAGGAGGATACGCCGCAAAACCACTGACGCGGTCAGTCGGGCGCAATACCCGTCACAGGTCGTCGCCATCAGGGACCGTCGTCACCGCGCACCACGATCACCGACAGCAGGCTGTCGTCGTGCGGCGAAGGGACCTCACGCGTTCATTCAGCCCAGGTACCATCCCGCCGACGCTAACCAGCGGGTCGCGTCAGCCCACATCCACGACGGACCCGCTAGACGTTGCCCCTATACATCGGAGACGAAGATGATGTCGCCGGTGGCGGTAGCCGAGCCCTCAGCGGGCTCCACAGTGATCGCCCATGCGGACGGGTCGGCGGGCGCCTTCAACGTGTGGCGCACGTTGCCATCCTTTGCAGGGTCCAGCACGTACATCGCCATCGAGGCATCGGGCGTGATGAGCCACAGCTCGTAGGCCTTGTCATCCGGAGTGGTCGGCAGGTCTTCACCGATCAGGACGGCCTCACCCAACGAGTTCGACCATGCGACCTTGAAGCTGCCTTCGGCGTCGCCCTGATTTGCCAGGTTCAACATCTGCGAATCAGGCTGCTCCAGCACTCGGGCGAGATCGGCTGCGAACGTGTCGGACTCGTCATCGCCCCGGAATGAAACGACGCCGACGACGATCAGCACGATTGCGGCGGCCGCTGCGGCCATCGACATCAGGGAACGAGTGCGCCGCCGCTCGTCGAGAGCGACGACGGGTGCGACCAAAGGGGACAGCTGGCGGGTTGTCGCCAC
>JANOYI010000021.1:0-3618 GCA_031428795.1 Ilumatobacteraceae bacterium
CAGATGAGTCGCTGCCGGTGCGGGCGATGGCCCAACCGAGACCCAGCGAGACGACTGCGGCGATCAACAGTGATACCACCAGCAGCCGCGGACGAACCTTCACGGAGCCACGTTACCGGTGTGCCTCCGCGGCCGCCCGTCGGGCTTGACGAACCCGCTCGCTGCCCCCTGCCGCGCTGCCCTCGGGGGGAAGGGCAGCGACTATGACAGGGGGCCGGCGGCTTGCGAGCCGATGGGTCGCAGTGTGCGTTGCCATCGACCGGCGATCTGGGGCGAATCGAGCCGAGGTGGTTAACCCGGCCGAGTGGGTGTGCATTCCCGTGTCGTTCGTTCAGGGAGTGCACACCCACTTGGTGTTGATCATGCGACTCGGTCCGTCCGCACTCGCAAGAGATGCGGTGGAATCGGTACTTCGTCGATGACCACTTCCGGACGCGGATGCTTGGGCGGGCGCCCGCGTGGCCGCTTGTTGGCCACGATGCGGCCGTTCTCGACCAGCTCGCCACCCCACACACCCCACGGCTCAGCTCGCTCGATCGCACCCGTCAAGCAATCTTCGGCAAGTGCGCACTTGCTGCAGATCGCCTTGGCACGGGCGGTGTCGAGCGGGATGTCCGAGAAGAACAGGTGGGTGAGGGTGCCGTTGCCGTCGGCGCAACGCGGCTTTGCCACGCGCACCGCGATTGGCTCGACGAGCTCATCGAAGGTTGTCTGAATGTCTCTCTCATTCAGTGTTGGGGTTTCGTTCAGTGTGTACACGTGTTCCTCTCGGACGAAAAGAAGGGTGGAAAAACCAGAAAGGCCGCCAGGATCTTGCGATCCCGACGGCCTCGGTGTGGAGCTTGCGACGTTCGTTACGTCGTGAGCATCCCGAGGTGTCGGGCCGTGCGCTTGGTTGCGGTTGCGTTGATGGACGCATTGAAGAACCGTGTCGTATTCATGAACGGTGCGTTCATCGGATTGGCTGCAACACGCATACGCCACTGGTAGCCGTGACCAAAATCGCCGCACGAACGCGCAGCGCTGGCTACGGTGGCCAGTTCTGTTGCGAGGTCCGTGTGCTTCATGGTTCTTCGTTCTCTTCCGTGGTCGTGATGGGCCGCCGTTCGCGGCACATCAGTGACTAGGCAATCACGTTCGCAAACGAACGTCAACCTATTTATTGACGCGCCTATTTTGTCGAAGGAATCGCGGCCGCTGCGGCGGGCAGCACGAAGCCCGCAGTGGGCACAAAGATGTGCTCTCGGTAGAACTGCAACTCGTTGACGCTCTCGCGAATGTCGTCGAGCGCGCGGTGGCTGCCGGCCTTCTGCACCCTGGTGTTCAAGAGCCCTGGGTACCAGCGGCGGACGAGCTCCTTGACACTGCTGACGTCGACGCTGCGGTAATGCAGATGGTTCTCGATCTCGGGCAGGTACGCGGCCAGGAAGCGACGGTCCATGCCAATCGAGTTGCCACACAACGGCACCTTGCGCGCTTCGGGGGCGTGCTCCTTGATGAACGCCAGCGTCTGTGCGCCAGCCTCCTCAAGCGCGATGGTTGAGGCGCGAATTTGGTCGAGTAACCCGCTCTTGGTGTGCATGTCGATGACGACCTGGTCCATGAGGGCCAGTGCTTCCTCGGGCTGATGCACGACGAGATCAGGGCCTTCAGCGACGATGTTGAGATCGTCGTCGGTCACGATGGTCGCGATTTCCACGATCACATTGCGGCCCGGCTCGAGGCCGGTCATCTCCAGGTCAATCCAGACGAGCACGCCAACGACCTTATCGGTGTGTACGGTGCCCGCATGGCTGATGCGGAGGTACCTGTCAAGGCGGCGGCGACGGTGATGTTGTTGCGCGATACGGCTTCGGGCGTGGAGGTGTTCATGCTGCGGCGTACGCAGAATGCCGCGTTCGCCGGCGGCATGTATGTGTTCCCGGGCGGCAAGTTGGATGCGGCCGACGGCGGGGGCGACGAGGGCTACCGGGTTGCTGCAGTTCGTGAGTGCTACGAGGAGGCCGGCGTGCTGCTGGCTGTCGACGCCGACGGCGAGATGGTCAGCGATGGGCACCCGGCACTTGCGCACCGCACAGCGGTGTACGACGGGGACGTCGACGTGCGGGCTCTCGCCGCCGAGCACGGGCTTCGCTTGGTCACGGACGCGTTGCCGTGGATGAGCCACTGGATCACGCCCAGGGGCGAGACGGCCCGTCGCTTCGACACGCGGTTCTTCATGGCGGCCAGCCCCGCCGGTCAGACGTCGCATCACGACGACAACGAGACGGTCGCCAGCATGTGGGTACGCCCTGCCGATGCGCTCGAGCAGTTCGAGGCGGGCGAACTGCAATTGATGCCGCCGACCGTCACCAACCTGCGTTTCCTCGACGCGCACGCATCCGTGGCGAGTGCGATGGACGCTGCGTGGGCTGTGGGCACGCCGTCGTGCATCCTGCCCAAGATTCGTCTCACCGCTGAAGGTCGCATGGCTGGTATCGCGATGCCCACCGACCCCGACTACGACTCTCTGCCCTAATCAGTTGATGGGGCCGCGGCGTCTTTGGCGTCGAGAGCGGCGGCGACCATGGTGAGCATGCGAGCACTGCAACCGGCCATGTTGGTGGGCGGCGCCACTTCCTCGACGATGAGACGAGCGATGGCGCGGAACTCGTCGGCCGCCGGGCCGACACCGTCCAGTGCAACCGGCGCACCGTTGTCGCCGCCGGCGGCTACGGCGGCCTCCAGCGGAATGCGACCGAGCAGTGGCACACCGACTTGATCGGCCAGTGCTTGCCCGCCGCCCTCACCGAACAGCGCGTACGACGTGCCGTGCTCGCATGTGAACGCGCTCATGTTTTCGATGACGCCGCACACGCGCAGGAAGCTGCGGCGGGCCATGTCGGCAGCGCGTGCTGCGACCTTCTGCGCCGCCAGGGCGGGCGTGGTGACGATCAGCAGGTCGGTGCGTGGCAGCATGCGGGCCAAGCCCATCTGGACGTCGCCGGTGCCGGGTGGCATGTCGATGAACAGGTAGTCCAGCTCGCCCCACTCGACGTCGTTGAGGAACTGCTCGACGGCTTTCGTGAGCATCAGTCCGCGCCACATCAAAGCAGTGTCTTCGCCGACCAGGAAGCCGGTGCTGACAACCTTCAAAAGACCCTTGGAGAACCCGCGACCGACCACTAATTCGTTCGGCATGATGCGCGGCTTGTCGCTGCCTTCAACCTTGTGTGCTTCGAGGGGCTCGTCGATTCCCAACAGTCGAGGCACCGAGAAGCCCCAGATGTCGGCGTCGAGCACGCCAACCGTGAAACCTTGCGCGGCTACAGCGGCAGCGAGGTTGACGGTGACCGAACTCTTACCGACGCCACCCTTGCCGCTAGCGATGGCGATGACCCGCGTGGTGACCGGAATTGCGGTGTCGGTGGCGTTCTCGCGGGCATTCCAGCGGGCCTTCAGCATCACATCGCTGCGCTCCTCGCTGGTCATCTCACCCCAGTCGATCTTCACCTTCGTGACGCCAGGGTGCACTGCGACACGGGTCTCGACGTCCTTCTTGATCTGCGCCCGCAGTGGGCAGCCGCCGATGGTCAGCTTGATGCCCACCGTCACGAGACCGTCGTCGGCCACCGTGAC
>JANOYI010000022.1:0-2425 GCA_031428795.1 Ilumatobacteraceae bacterium
TCACTGAACTGAACGTCGATCTCTACCGTGCCGGTGGTGCTGACGAACCGGTGCACGGCGCCCAGCTGAAGCGAGCTGTCGGCGCCAGCAGCAAGGCCAGCGGGTGAGAGAGCCAACAGCCACGCGGAGAAAGCCATGACCACGACGCCGATCAAGGCCTCGATGCCCAAGGCGCGACGCAGGCGCGTGGCCAGCGGCGCAGTCATCGTGTCGACCCGCGACACTCGTTGGCTGATGAACTGCCGTGCGGCGACACCGACGAAGACCATTCCGGAGACGAGCAACGCTTTGACGATGACGACAAGGCCGTGGCTCGTGTCGAACGCACCCCGATCGAGCTGGAACATCTGGATGAGCCCGGTGACGACGGTGATGACGAGCGCGGGCTTGGCAATGCGCGAGAACCCGCGCACCGCATGAACGAGGTCCTCCTCGCCGGGACCGGCGAGCACGACGCGAGTCAGCAAGATCAGACCGCCCAGCCAGATCGCCATCGCTAATGCGTGCACCGCGCCGGTGAGGTTGCCGAGCAGGCTGTACTCAGCGCGACTGAAGGCCATCGTGGCCACGGCAATGCCCGGTGGCAACAACGCGGGCAGTTGGCTGCTGGGGTCGATGACACGCTCGGGGCGCATGACTGCGTACGCGCTGCCGGCCACAAACACCAGGCGGATGAGCGCGGCCTTGCCGGGCGTGGTGCCCATCAGGTCGCCCCAACCCGTTGGAGACAACGCACTGCCGATTCCTGCACCAGTTTGGCTGGCCGCGAGTGCGCCGGCGAACAAGTAGGTGGACACCATGCTGACGATCCAGGTGGTGCGCAGGAAGCGCACGGTGAGGATGTATTCCACGCCTTCGGGCCACGCGATCGCGATCAGTACGAGTGACCCGAAGAGCACCGCCAGCCCCAGGTTGCTGATCAGTCGGAAGAGAGCAAGTGGGCCGCGACTGTTCGACGACTCAGTGCCATCATCGGTGACGCCAGTGGTGACGCTGGGTGCCGTGGCGGCCACGGTCGTTTGCGGGGTGGTGTCGCCGGGGACGGTGGTCGTGGTCTCGGGTGCGGCCGTGACGACCGGGTCGTTGGCGACAGTGAACGTGAGGCTGCTGGACCCCGCCGGCTGCAGGTTGAGGTCGGTGATGACCCACGCCACGGTGCAGTCGCCCTTTGGTGCCGCCGAGATGAGCGATGCGGACAGCGTGGTCTGCTCGGGCGCCAGACGCAGCACGGTGCCCAGCGGCACGATCGCGCCACCGCATGTCATTGTCACCGTGTTGGTGGGCCCCAACTGCTGAGCGAACGTCAGCTCAATCGACGCTGGCGACGTTTCGACTGTCGCGCCCGCGGCGGGAGTGGAGCTGACAAGCGTGTTGTCAGCAGCGAGCGCAGTCGGTGCCCAGAGGCACCCGACCAACGCAACAATCAAACCAACGACGATGCCGAAGCGTTTGCCGTGGAGGGTGCCATTGGTGAAGGGGGAGCGCAGCCAGCCAAGGGCTGGACGGGCGGGCTGCTGGAAAGTGTTCATGGAAGTGCAACAAAGCTAGCCACCGGCGGCCCGCGAAGAGGTCCACCTCGCATGGTTCACCGTCGCAGTGGCCACTTCGGCCCCTCGGTGTCGCACCCCCTGGGTAGAGTCGCAGCGATGGCCACGCAGTCGCTCTACCGCCGCTACCGCCCACGACGCTTCAGTGAAGTGAAGGGGCAGGAGCATGTTGTTCGTTCTTTGCGCAATGCGGTCATCAACCATCGCGAGGGCCAGGCGTACCTCTTCTCTGGGCCACGTGGCACGGGTAAGACGACCTCGGCGCGAATTCTTGCGAAGGTGCTCAACTGCGAGAACCCGCAAGACGGCGAGCCGTGCTGCGAATGTGCGTCGTGCATCTCTGTCGAGCGCGGCACCAGCTTCGACGTGCACGAGCTCGACGCCGCCAGCAACAACGGCGTGGAAGCCATCCGCGACATCATCGACAAGGCGTCGCTGGGCACCCCCGGTCGCCATCGGGTGTACATCCTCGACGAAGTGCACATGCTCACCAAGGGTGCCGAAGCCGCGCTGCTGAAGACGCTGGAAGAGCCACCGCCTCACGTGGTGTTCGTACTCGCCACCACCGACCCGCAGAAGGTCAGCGAGACCATTCGCAGCCGCACCCAGCACCTGCAGTTCCACCTGCTGCCGATGGACGTGATGGAGGACCACATTCGCTGGCTGGCCGGCGATGCGGGAATCGACATCACCGACGATGCGTTGCAGTCGGTGCTTCGTCAGGGCGGTGGATCCGCCCGCGACACCGTCTCCGCACTGGAGTTGGTGGCGTCCGGTGGCGGCGAGCCGCTGGACATCACGCCGCTCGACGAGTTCATCGAAGCTTTTATCGAGCACGACCCCGGCCGCGCACTCGCGGTTGTTGCCTTGGCGGTGCA
>JANOYI010000023.1:0-5932 GCA_031428795.1 Ilumatobacteraceae bacterium
ATTCGAGCGTTCTGGCGGACCGGCCAGCACACCGTCAACACCGAGGTGATCGCCAGACGGCACGGCCCACAACAGCAGATGAAGCCCGATCATCATCAGGTAGGACCAAGCCCACTCGTCGGCGTTCGGGTAGTACAGCACTGACAGGCCGATCGGGACTGCCATGGCCGCGCCAGCAAGAGCGACCAAGCGCGACCGGTACCCGATCAGCAGCAGCGCGGCGACGATGGTCTCGCTGATGAGCGTGAACCATCCGAACGCTTGAAAGTTGGGGAGCACGAGCTCGTCGAGTGCCCATCGGTAGGGGCCGAATGGTGCATTCTCGGCGCCCGCCGCAACGTACTTGTACAGGCCGCCACCGTTGTTCTGGCCGAAGTCGGTCGGCACCTTCCAGTGCAGGTTCGCCAACCACATCAAGCCGGCGAGGATTCGAACGCCCCCGATGGTGTAACCCTGAGCCCGTTCCTGCATCGCTGCGCGGTTCGTCATGGCGTCAGCATGTCAGGAACTCACATGTGCCTCGTCCAGTTTCGGGAGAGTTTCGCGGTTGGCAATCATCGGCCGCGCGCTCGCCGCCTACCAATTGCATCATGAAGCTCTGGTTCGGTTGGGCTTCACCACTGTGGCCGACCTCATCGGCGGACACACTGCATGGGCCGACGAAGGACGACCGGTGGTCCGACCAGACCATTCACACCTCGACACCCCAAGCTTCGACGAGCCGGCCTTCACTTCGGCGCAGTGAGCTCCGCGTACGCGTGTGCAACGGCATCAACGATGAGTTCGCGAACGCGCGACACGTTGGTTCGCATCATCGCGAACACCGCGTCCATCGTCACCGGCTCGTGCCCATCCACGCCGGCGTCGTAGTCGGTCACCAGCGCGACCGACGCATACCGAATACGCAGCTCGGCAGCGAGCACGGCCTCGGGGTAGCCCGTCATGTTCACCACGTGCCAACCCATGGAACGGAACCAGATGCTCTCGGCACGAGTTGAGAAACGGGGGCCGTTGATGACCACCATGGTTCCGCCGTCCACAACCGCCACCCCTGTGCGAGCGCCCGCTGCAACGAGCTGTTCGCGCAGACCAACGTCGTAGGGATCGGCGAATGTCTGGTGATGCACTGGGCCATCGGTTCCTGGCTGATCGGCGGGGCCGCCGACATCGTGGAAGGTGTCTGGTCGGCCCCATGTCCGGTCCACCACTTGGTCGATGACCACCAGTTGGCCCGGATGGATGTCGGGCTGCAGCGAACCGACCGAGCACGGCGTCACGATCGAACGCACTCCCACCGAATGCATCGCCCACATGTTGGCCCGGTATGGCACCCGATGAGCCGCAAACTCGTGATTGCGCCCGTGACGCGCCATGAACGCAACCGGGTTACCTGCGACCGAACCGAGCACGACGGGACCGGCGGGAGGCCCATACGGCGTGTCGACCACGATCTCCTGGGCACCATCCAGGAACTCGTAAAAGCCAGAACCGCCAAAGACACCCAACGGCGCGTGGTGATCAGTCGTCATCCCGTTTTCCTACCACGGACACCCATGTTGATTCGGGCCGGGGTCCAGGATTGAATCAAAGTTGATACGAGTCGTAGCAAGTTTTCTATGTTGGGGTAGCATGACCACATGGCGTTCGATCCGAAAAAATGGACGGTCAAGACCAACGAAGCCTTCGCCGCGGCCATCGACCAGGCAAAGTCGTTCAGCAACCCCGAGCTCACGCCCGACCACCTGATGGCCGCGCTTGCACGGCAGGAAGACACCATCGTTCCCGCTGTGCTGGCCAAGCTGGGTCTTGCCCCGCTGATGGTCCGCAACAAGGCCGACGAAGCGGTGAACAAGCTGCCCAAGGCTTTCGGCGGCGCCGACCCGCGGATGAACCGCGAGCTGGACAATGTGGTTCAGAACGCGCAGCAATACCAGAAGGACTTGAAGGACGACTTCCTGTCGGTCGAGCACCTCCTGCTGGCCATGAACTCGCGGCTCGGCATCGGCAGCGAGGAACTGTTGGTGGCGCTCAAGGAAGTGCGCGGAAGCCACCGCGTCACCTCGCAAACCCCAGAGGAAAACTTCGCCGCGCTGGAGAAGTACGGGCAAGACCTCACACAACGCGCGCGCGACGGCAAAATCGACCCGGTCATTGGTCGCGACGACGAGATTCGCCGCGTCATTCAGGTGCTCTCGCGGCGCACGAAGAACAACCCTGTCCTCATCGGCGAGCCGGGTGTTGGCAAGACCGCCATCGTTGAGGGGTTGGCTCGCCGCATTGCCGACGGCGACGTGCCCGAGGGGCTGAAGAACAAGCGGCTGATCAGCCTCGACATCGGCTCGATGCTCGCCGGCGCGAAGTATCGCGGCGAGTTCGAGGAGCGGCTGAAGGCAGTCCTCAAGGAGATCACCGACGCGGCCGGTGAGGTCATCACCTTCGTCGACGAGATCCACACCATTGTCGGCGCCGGCGGGGCAGAGGGCGCGATGGACGCGGGCAACATGATCAAGCCGATGCTGGCCCGCGGCGAGCTGCGCATGGTCGGCGCCACCACGCTCGACGAGTACCGCAAGTACGTCGAGAAAGATCCTGCGCTCGAGCGTCGCTTCCAGCAGGTGTACGTGGGCGAGCCCAGTGTGGAAGACACCATCGGCATTCTTCGCGGCCTCAAGGAGCGCTACGAGGTGCATCACGGCGTGCGCATCCAAGACAGCGCGCTGGTGTCAGCTGCCGTGTTGTCGAATCGGTATCTCACCAACCGGTTCCTGCCCGACAAGGCCATCGACCTGATGGACGAAGCGGCCAGCAAGTTGCGCATCGAGATCGACTCGCTGCCCACCGAGATCGACGTGGTGCAGCGCCGCATCTTTCAGCTGGAGATCGAGGAAGTTGCGCTCCAGAAGGAGACCGACGCGCGGTCCAAGGAGCGCCTCGAGACCATCGTCGACGAGCTGGCCACGCTCAACGTGCAGATGCACGAGATGCGGGCGCACTGGGAGAACGAGAAGCAGGCAATTGACGCGATTCGTTCGCTGAAGGAAGAGCTCGAGCATCTGCGCACGCAGGTCGAGCGCGAAACCGACCTGTCGGTCGCGGCCGAGATTCGCTACGGGCGCATTCCCGAGCTCGAGCGCCGCATCTCGGAAGCCACCGAGCATCTCGACGAGCTTCAAGTCGGCAATCGCATGCTGAAGGAAGAGGTCGATGCGGAAGACATCGCCGAGGTCGTCAGCAAGTGGACGGGCGTGCAGGTCAGCCGGCTCCTCGAGGGCGAGATGACCAAGCTCATCCATCTCGAGGACCAGTTGCACCAACGGGTCATCGGGCAGGACGACGCGGTCACCGCGGTCGCGAATGCAATCCGTCGCTCACGCGCCGGGTTGTCCGACCCCAACCGTCCCATTGGCTCGTTCATGTTCCTCGGGCCGACAGGTGTGGGCAAGACCGAGCTGGCGCGAGCTGTCGCCGAGTATCTGTTCGACGACGAGAAGTCGATGGTGCGCATCGACATGGGCGAGTACATGGAGAAGTTCTCCGTCACCCGCCTCATTGGGGCGCCCCCCGGTTACGTCGGGTACGACGAGGGTGGCCAGCTCACCGAGGCGGTGCGCCGCCGGCCGTACAGCGTGATCCTGCTCGACGAAATCGAGAAGGCGCACCCCGATGTGTTCAACGTGCTGCTGCAGGTGCTCGACGATGGCCGGCTCACCGATGGGCAGGGCCGCACGGTCGACTTCACCAACGTCGTGTTGATCATGACCTCCAACCTGCCGGGCGACCCGCTGGGCTTCTTCAAGCCCGAGTTCATCAACCGTGTCGACGACATCATCCGCTTCCGGGCGCTGACGCAGGAAGACCTGTTGCGGATCGTCACCATTCAGGTCGAGCGCTTGCGCACTCGCATGGCCGATCGTCGCATCACGCTGCTCGTCACCGAGGCCGCTCTGGCGTGGATGGCACACGAGGGCTACGACCCATCGTTCGGTGCCCGCCCGCTGAAGCGAGTGATACAACGCGAGATCGCCGACCGCGCCTCCCTGCTCATCCTCAGCGGTACTGCGGTGGAGGGCAGCACAGTGACCGTCGACGTAGCAACCACCGACGACCACACCGAGTTGACTCTCACCACCAGCTGAGCGCCGGTGGCCGCGGCGTCGCGCTGCCTCGGCCGTTTTGGCATGATCCGCCGCCCAAGGGCGGTCGACCGTGCCATATTCGTCATGGTTGCCCACCCATGGGCGGTGAGACATGCCAACCCGCCCTCGCGTCTTACCATGAAAAACGAAAGTGACACTTTCGATTTTCATGGTACGGTAATTTCATGATCGAGAGAATATTGGTCGAAAGCCGAGTGCGTGATGCGCTCAGGCGGTCGCCGGTGGTTGTACTCACCGGCCCACGGCAGGCTGGCAAGTCAACGCTCGCGCGCAAGCTGTTACAGCCCGACCGCGACCACTTCTTCGACCTGGAGGATCCAAGGGACCTGGCACGTCTCGGTGAACCGACACTCAGCTTGTCCGCGCTTGGCGGAACCGTTGTCATTGACGAAGCGCAGTTGCGCCCCGATCTCTTCCCGATCCTGCGCGTGCTCGTCGACGAGGGTAGACGGCCGGGGAGGTTCCTCGTACTCGGCAGCGCCACTCCCGACCTCATCGGGCTTTCAGCTGAGTCGCTGGCCGGTCGAGTCACGTTCGTCGAGCTGTCGGGGCTCATGGTGCATGACGTTGGTCCTGGCGAACTCACGAATCTGTGGCTGCGCGGCGCCCTTCCGCCTGCCTTTGTGGCAGACGACATCCAGTCCGCGCGATGGCGCGACGACTACATCACCACGTTCCTCGAGCGCGACTTGGCGAACCTGGGCTTTCGGTTGCCGCCGACGATGATGCGTCGGTTCTGGACGATGCTTGCGCACTATCACGCGCAGACGTGGAACGGCGCCGAACTCAGCAGGGCGCTCGGAGTGAGCGCGCCGACGGTGCGAGGGCATCTCGATGCGCTGACCGACGCATTGATGGTGCGTCAGCTGCAGCCGTGGTTCGCGAACATGGCGAAACGCCAGGTGAAGTCACCGAAGGTGTACCTGCGTGACTCGGGGCTGCTTCACCGCCTGCTCGGCGTGACGACGATTCCAGACCTCCTGTCGCATCCGAAAGTCGGGGCGAGCTGGGAGGGGTTCGTGATCGAGCAGCTGCTCTCACTCATCGAGCCGCGAGACGCATGGTTCTGGGGTACCCATCAGGGTGCCGAGATCGACCTCCTCACGGAGATCGATGGCAAACAAGTCGGGTTTGAAATCAAACGGACCGACCAGCCACGAATAACTCCCTCCATCCGGTCAGCGCTCACGGACCTCAAGCTCGACCACGTCTATCTCGTGCACGCAGGCACCCACACGTTCCCGCTCGCCGAGCGTGTGACTGCGTTGCCCGCCGTCACCCTTCTCGTCGAGGGTCTCGCCTCTCTCTCGCAGATGGGTGTGGGCTCCGCCATGCGCGACAGATTCAAAGCTCACGACGCTGCCATCGACATCCCGTCTCGCACCGAAACCGCCCGCCCCGCAGATTTCGACGAGTGACGTTCACCTGCCTGCACACTGCATCGCCCATTCTCTGCGTGCTCGGGTGGGTCATCTTCGGACCGCGCGGTTGGGTCACCAGCCGCATCGTCAAGCTCAGCGTGCTCTTCCCCGTGCTATGGCTGGCATACACGTTGGTGCGCGGCGCTCTGGTTGAGGACCGCACCGGCCGCAACTTCTACCCGTACCCGTTCCTCGATGTCGTCGAGCACGGCTACGCGCGGGTGGTGGTCAACATCGTGTTGGTTGCCGTGCTGTTCTTCGTTCTTGCCCTCGGCGCCCTCGCCGCGGACAAACGCTTGCGCGGCGTACGGACCAGCTGACCCAAAGAAATCTCGAGAAGCGGGAACGAAACCG
>JANOYI010000024.1:0-4129 GCA_031428795.1 Ilumatobacteraceae bacterium
TGCTCGCCGCAGGGCCAGTGCGGCTGCTGCACAGTGATGATCGACGGCAAGGTGCAGATCTCGTGCACCTACTCGGTGGACAAGGTCGCCGGTCGCAGTGTCACGACGCTGGAGGGGGTCGACGCAGACGAGCGGACTCGCTTCTCCGACGCGTTCGCCGCGTGTGGTGGCCTGCAGTGCGGGTTCTGTATCCCCGGCATCGTGATGCGCGCGAAAGCGCAGATCGACAAGAAGGGCGCCGACCTGCAGCGAGACGACATGGCGCGTCACCTGGGCGCGCACCTCTGCCGGTGCACCGGCTACGTGAAAGTGCTCGACGCAATCGAAGCTGTCGCCCACGGCAAAGTGGTCGACCCTGGTCTGCCCGGCGGCATCGGTACCAGCGGTGCCAAGTACGAGGCGGCCGAGCTGGCGCTCGGAGACCGCGGCTATGTCGACGACATCCGTCTGCCCGACATGTTGCACGGCGCGTTGCATCTCACCGAGCATGTGCGTGCCGACATCATCCGCATCGACACCTCGGCGGCCACCGCGTCGTCGGGCGTGATCGCAGTCTTCACTGCGGCCGACGTTCCCGGAGCGCAGTACGTCGGCATCATCTACAAGGACTGGCCGGTCTTCATCGGTGAGGGCCAACGGACCTCGTACGCAGGCGACGTGCTTGCGATCGTGGTTGCTGAGACCAAGCAGCAGGCACGTGCCGCAGCAAAGCTGGTGAAGGTGGAGTACGACGTCCTGCGGCCCATCGTCGACCCTGTGGCGGCTATCGACGACCCCGAGATCGCTGTGTTCGGCACGGAGAACAACGTGCTGTCGATCAGTGCCTACGAGCGTGGCGACGTCGACGTCGCCCTTGCCGCGAGCGCCCACGTCGTCCATGAGATCTTCAACACGCAGCGAATCGAGCACGCCTTCTTGGAGCCCGAGAGCACGCTGGCCGTTCCGGGGGAGGGCGGGCATTTGCACGTCTATTCCGGCGGTCAGGGCGTGTGGGACGACCGCGACCAGATCGCGGCCATCCTCGGGGTGGACACGACGGCGGTCACTGTCGAATTGGTTTCCAATGGCGGTGCGTTCGGCGGCAAGGAAGACATGAGCAATCAGGGGCAGACTGCCCTCGCAGCGCATCTCCTGCAGCGCCCGGTGAAGTGCACGCTCTCGCGTGAAGAAAGCTTCCTGATTCACGCCAAGCGTCATCCAATTCGGCTGGAGTACTGGGCCGGCTGCGATGTCGACGGTCAGCTCACCGCGCTGCGCGTGCGCGGCATCGGCGACAGCGGGTCGTACGCCAGCGTCGGAATGAAGGTGCTCGAGCGGGCGGCTGGCCATGCTGGCGGGCCGTACCGCGTGCCCAACATCGATGTGCATTGCACCGCTGTGCGCACGAACAATCCTGTGTGCGGTGCGTTCCGCGGTTTCGGTGCCAACCAGGCGCAGTTCGCGATGGAAGGCGTCATGGACCGTCTCGCCGAACAGGCTGGTATCAGCGGCTGGGAGATGCGTAAGCGCAATGTAATTCGTCCGGGTGACGTATGGGGTCCAGGTCAAATCATGGACGACGGCGCACGCGGCGCGGAGGAATGCCTCGACCGTGCCAAGCCGCATGTTGACGGCGCGCTGGCGGCCGGTAAAGCCGTGGGCATGGGTCTTGGCCTCAAGAACTCGGGTCTTGGCAACGGGCTGCGTGAAGTATGCGCTGCAGTCGTTCGCTTCCGCAGTGCCGACGGACGAGTGGAGGTGCGCCATGGCTTCACCGAGATGGGCCAGGGTGTGCACACGGTGGCGATGCAGACGGCGGTGACCGAACTCGGTATCGACCCAGCACGCATCGAGGTGATTGTCGACACCACCCGCCAGCTTGGTTTCGGTCAGACCACCGGTAGCCGCGGCACGCTGATGGTTGCCGCCAGCGTCCAGAACGCGTGCCTCGTCGCGCTGGCCGCCGACTGTGCACCCGATACCGATCACTACGCGGAACATGTGGTCGACTGGACGCAGAAGCTCGGTGACCCAGCAAATCCAAATCCCACGATTCATGCAGCATTCGGGTTCGCCGCCCAGATCGTCATTGCCGACCGCGAGACCGGCACCATCGAGAAGGTCGTCGCCATCCACGACGTCGGTCGTGCCGTCAACCCTCGGTTGTGCGAAGGGCAGATCGAGGGCTCGGTCCACATGGGTTTGGGCTACGCGCTGACCGAGGACTTCCCCAGCGATGAGCGCGGTTTTCCCACCAACATGACGCTGCGCAGCCTGGGCATTTTGCGGCCCAAGGACGTACCGCCGATCGAGGTCGAACTGGTAGAAGTGCCGCAGCCGAAGTCGGCGTACGGAATCAAGGGCGTCGGTGAAATCGGCCTCGTTCCCACCGCTGGCGCGGTTGCGGCTGCGCTACACATGGTTGACGGCGAATGGCGCAACACGCTGCCGATGCGCGTCGGCGACCAGATCGACTGAGGCGCTGTTTTGTTCCCGCACCACGAAGTGACGCGCTTTTCCTCACATGCGCAGGTGACTGACGTGCTTGCGCGTCACTTCGCGCTGGACTTCGCCAACTACCGTTCGTCCCCATGAGCGCGACCACTTCCGGCATGGTGTGTAGCCATCACCACCTCTACTCGGCGCTCGCCCGCGGCATGCCGGCGCCGCCACGGCAGCCCACCAAGTTCATCGAAATTCTCCAGCAGGTCTGGTGGCGTCTCGACGTCGCGCTGGATGACGAGATGATTCGGTGGTCGGCCATGCTGGGTGCCGTCGAGGCCCTGCAGAGTGGCACGACCGCGATCGTGGATCATCACGAGTCGCCCTCCGCGATCGAGGGCAGCCTGACCCTTCTCGCGGACGCCTGTGCCGCCGTGGGTGTGCGTACCAACCTGGCCTACGGTGTCACCGATCGCCACGGCGCTGACGGTGCTCGGCGCGGGCTGGCGGAGAATGAGCGATTCCTACGTGCCGGCGGTCGTGGCATGGTGGGCGTGCACGCGGCGTTCACGTGCACAGATGAGACGCTGCAGGCAGCTGCGTCGTTGGCGGCGGACCTCGGTGTGGGGGTGCACATCCACGTTGCGGAAGGTCCTGATGACGCCGACGCGGGCCTACGGCTAGAGACACTGGCCCGCGATGACTGGCACCTCGTGCACTGCGTCTACCTTGACCGCGAGTTGCCGGGCACCATTGCTCACAACCCACGCAGCAATATGAACAATTCGGTCGGCTATGCCCGGCCTGCTGCCCGCCCGAACCCGATCGTGTTGGGCACCGACGGCATCGGTGCCGACATGTTGGAGGAGGCTCGTCTCGCGTATGTGCGGCTCCGCGAAGACGACGTGTTGGCCTCGCCCGACACTGTGTGGCAGTGGCTGGAAAACGGATACTCACTGTTCCCCGAAGCACGACACGACCAAGTCACGTGGAGCTACGACCATGCGGACAGCCCGTGGCATGTGGCGTTCACCCCGGGCATGCGGGCGCTCGACATCGTGAGTGCGGACGGAGAGGTGCTGCTGAGTCACGGCAAGCCCACTCGCGTCGACGAACACGAGGTGCGCGCCAGGGCCGCCGAGCAGGCGCAGCGACTGTTCGCATTGCTGTAACGCTGTACAAAACGTCAACGCACTAACGTGCGCTGCATGAGTACACCGATGGCTGTCTACTTGCAGGATGCCCACCCGATCCGCGAAGGCATGGCCATCGCGCAGTACGCGGAGGCGAAGGGTTTCCATGCGGTGTGGCAGGCGGAGAGTCGGCTGGTGCGCGAAGCCACCGTTCCTATGGCCGCATTTGCCAGCGTCACCGACCACATCAAGGTCGGTTCCGGAGTGGTCGATTGCTGGAGCCGCAACCCGGCACGCCTGGCAGCCACATTCAGCACGCTCGACGATCTCGCACCCGGCCGGGTCATTCTCGGTATTGGTGCCTGGTGGGACCCATTGGCTGCCAAAGTCGGCATCGAACGCGCCCGCCCGCTGACCGTGATGCGCGAGATCGTCACCGTCGTGCGCGCCTTGCTCAACAACGAAACGGTCACCTTCGATGGTGCGTATGTGCACCTCGACGGCGTGGAGCTGGACTACGTGTACCAGGACCGACGCCCGAAGGATGTGCCCATCTACATCGGCGCCACCGGCAT
>JANOYI010000025.1:0-2475 GCA_031428795.1 Ilumatobacteraceae bacterium
TGCGAGCAGCATCCACACGATGAGGTCCTTGCCGAGGAACATGCTCCCATTCTGCCTCCGGTACGCCGGAGGTTGCGATGTGGCGCGACAATTCCCACATGGGCTTCCACCACGTCGCACTCGCCACTCACGACGCCGCGGGCACGCATCGCTTCTACACCGAAGTGATGGGGTTCCATCTCGTGAAAGTGGTGGCGGCGGCGAACCCGCCGAACGCCGAGGGTGTGGTCACCGGATTCAGCAAGCATTTCTTCTATTCCACCGACGAGTCACCCAATGGCGAGAACGGCATGATGGCATTCTGGGAGATCCACGATCCGTCCATCGGCACAGACTTCCCGGTCGACCTCAACAAGTCGCAGGGTCTGCCCGTGTGGGTGAACCACATTGCGTTCGACGCGTCGTCACTTGACGACCTGGCCCGTCACCGCGACCGTTGGCGCAGCCACGGCCATACGGTGCTCGAGGTCAACCACGAGTTCTGCGTGAGCATCTACATCACCGACCCTAGCGGCAACATGGTCGAGTTCTGCCACAGCCTGCGTGCATTCACCGACGAGGAACGAGCCCGCGCTGCAGCCATCGTCGCCAATCCCGCACCCGACCTCGACGAGCACCCCCCGAAGATCACCGTCTGGCAACCCTTGGTGGCCGAACCCGCCACCGTCTGACAGGTTCCCTCAGGCGGGTGTGCCGGGGCTCAAGATCTTGCCGATCTCCTCCATCGCCTGGTCGGCAACACCCGACCACAGCCGGGCGAACACTGGCATCGCCAGCCGCCCCACCTTGGTCGGGGTCAGCTCCCAGCTCCAGGTGATGCGCGTGCCGTCGCCGTCGGGTGCGAATGCCCACGTTCCTGACGCCGCGACGACGAGCAGCTTGAGCGCGCCCTTGACGTTGCTGATGTCGTAGCCGAACTTGTTGGGCGGGTCGATGACGGTGAGTGTCTCGAGCATCTTGCCGCCGTCGCTCATCTTGATGGTGCGCGTCTGCCCGACCGCCGACCCCCACTCGCCTTCCTGGCCGGTCACTTCCACGATCGGCGCGATCGCCCAGTAACGCCTACCGAAAATCTGCGGCAATGGCGCGGTAAGCACCCGTTCGTACGTGGTCTCCACACCCAAGGGAAACGTCCGGGACTTCTCCAGGTGGCGCGTGCTCATGGTCGCGAACCTACTTGTTGGCCGAACTGACGCTGTTCTTGCGTGGAACTTCTGATCACCACGCACACACCGCGTCAGATCCGATCACACACCTCGGGCGGCGTTGCCGAACTTGGTGTACTGGCCGCGCCATACCAGGCGGGCGACGCCGGTAGGGCCGGAGCGGTGCTTGGCGATGATGAGCTCGGCACTGGCCTTGTCCGGAGAGTCGCGGTTGTAGACCTCGTCGCGGTAAAGGAACATGACGACGTCCGCGTCCTGTTCCAAACTGCCGCTTTCGCGAAGGTCGGCGAGCATGGGGCGCTTGTCGGCGCGGCTCTCCAGGTTTCGGCTGAGCTGGCTGAGGGCGATGATCGGCACGTCGAGTTCACGAGCCAGCACCTTGAGGCCGCGACTGATTTCACTGACTTCGAGCTGACGGTTCTCGCTGTTCATACCGCCGCTCATCAGCTGCAGATAGTCGATCATGATCAGTGCCAGCCCACCGTGACGGGCCTTCAGCCGGCGAGCTTTCGCACGAATCTCCATGACGGTGACTCGTGGGTTGTCGTCGAGGTACAGCGGCACGCTGTCGATGCGGTTGATGGCGCGACCGATCTTGGTCCAGTCGGCCTCCACCAGCCGGCCGCTACGCAGCTTTTGCGACTCGACCTCTGCCTCGCTGGACAAAATTCTCTGCGTCAGTTCGGCGTGCCCCATTTCGAGCGAGAACACCAGCACCGGCTTCTGCGTGTTCTTGGCCACGTTGGTAGCAATCCCCAGCCCAATCGCAGTTTTTCCCATCGCGGGCCGCGCACCGATGATGTTGAGGGTGCTGGGTTGGAGGCCGGAGAGGATTTCGTCGAGATCGTTGAACCCGGTGGCGGCACCGGTGATGCTGTCGCCACGCTCGAACGTCTCTTGCAACTTGTCCATTGCCAGCGGCAACAGGTCCGACAGTGGACGAGTCGAGTCGATGACACGATCCTCGGCAACCTCGAACACTTTGGTCTCGGCCTCATCGAGCGCCTTGGTGACATCGTCGGGCTCCATGTAGGCAATCTCGGTGATCTCGCCCGCAACGCTGATCAGTCGGCGCAGCACCGCCGTGTCTTGCACGATCTTGGCATAGCGCGACGCATTCGAAATCGCCGGCGTTGCGTTCTGCAGTTCCAACAGCGCCTGCGAGCCGCCGATCTCTTCAATCAGCCCATTGCGCCGCAGCTCGTCGGCAACCGTGACGATGTCGACCGGCTGGCCCGTCGCCATCAACCCCCGCATTGCGGAGTAGATGTGTTGGTGAGACGGCTTGTAGAAGTGCTCTACCTGCACA
>JANOYI010000026.1:0-2217 GCA_031428795.1 Ilumatobacteraceae bacterium
GCGGCGCCCGAGCATGGCGTACAACGGTTCCACCCGCGTGGTGCCGCTCGACCTGCCCGACGGTCGCGCCAACGTCATGTGCCAGCGGCTGGATTCGGGCACGCTTGCCTCTCTCGGCCAGCTCGATGCGTTGGGCTCCGACCTCAGTGCATCGGTCGCCTGGTTCGGTGCCATCTACCGGTACGCAGCGCAACTGGTCACACGCGGTCGGGTGCTGCCCGTTCTCACCCACATCACCGACATCTGGTGGCTGGCCGAGTGGCAGCCGTTGGCGGCCGACGTCGAGTTGGCCGACGCCGACCTGTTGAAGGCCATGCCTCCGGTAGTCGCTGCGGGCGCATCCGTCGACCCCGTCGATGTGCTGCGCTCGATGGTCGATCGTCTGTGCCGGCTGACGCTGTCGGCTCGCGGGTGGCGCGCCGTGCTCGCCGAGACCCGCTCCATCAACCCACGCGCCGTTCGCCTCGTCAGTCGTGCACTCATCGCCGAGACCGGGCAGTTCACCGTCGCACCCGAGCTCGGTGAAGCCGTTGCCCACATCGCCACCGAGTTCTCCCTCATCACCCGCCGCGCCGAGGGTGAGCCGATTGTGCGGGTCCGGCTGCGCCTTGGCCTCCCCCGTGAGAAGACCGCCGACGAGCTGTGGGACGGCGTCGACATCAATGACACCGTCAATCTCAACGACCTACCTGCCGAGCCGGCGGGTGGCGACTGGCCGCTCGGCCTGGAACTGGTCGACGGCGACGACCGCGGCCGATGGTGCGCGGCCGACCTGGTCATGGCTGGCGGGCCCGCCGCGCTCGCGCTCGCTCACGACGCGCGCTTCATCCCCCTGCTACAACGCCGGTTACGCGAAGCCGGCGCGGCAATTGCAACGGCCGTCCCCGAGTTGGCCGCCTGGCTCGACACCGCCTTGGTCGCTTCGCCGCATGGCGTCGACCTCGACACGGCGGCCGCCGCGTTGGAAGGCATCGACGCACTGGCCACTGTCGGCATCGAACTGCTCGCGCCCGAGAAGCTCACCCGCCGGCGCACGTCCACCCGCGCCACGGCTCAGCCCAAGGACGCAACCGGCAGCGGCAGATTTGCAGCCACTGCACTGGTCGATTGGAAGGTCGTGGTCGACAACACGCCCGTGCCCGACGATGTTCTGCGCCGTGCTGCCGAGGATGGCGCCAATCTGATTCAGGTCGGTGGTCGATGGGTGCAGATCGACCGCGCCGAGGCACGCCGGGCGCTGGCCAACCTCCAGGAGCACCGAACCGACCACAGCGAGATGAGTGCCCTGCAATTGCTGACGCTGGCTGCTGAACTGCAGCGCGAGCTCGAGGCCGCCGGCATCGCTGCAGACGGTGAGGGCAATGGCACCGACCTGCTGCAAGCAACGGGTTGGGCCGGCGAATTGCTGGACGGTCTGCCCGACGAAGCATTGGCCGATGGCGATGTGCCGGACACGTTCACCGCCACGCTGCGGCCGTATCAAAAGCGTGGCTTGGGTTGGCTGCAGTTCCTTCACCGACTCGGCCTCGGCGGCTGCCTGGCCGACGACATGGGCTTGGGCAAGACGCCCACCACACTCGCCCACCTTGCCGGCATCCCCGGGCCGCACCTAGTGGTCTGCCCGCTCTCGGTCGTTCGCAACTGGGAAGCCGAGGCCGCCCGCTTCACCCCGTTCATGCGCGTCATGGTTCACCACGGCACGGGCCGGCTGCAGGACCAGGCGTTCGTCAACGCGGTCGCGCAGCACGACCTGGTCGTCACCACCTATCAAGTTGCGGCACGCGACCTCGACACGTTTCAAAAGGTGCCGTGGGCAACCGCCGTGCTCGACGAAGCGCAGGCAGTGAAGAACCCCGACACCCGCACCGCTCGCGCGATGCGCTCGTTGAAGGCAGGGCAGCGAATCGCGCTCACCGGTACGCCCGTCGAGAACCGACTCGCCGAGCTGTGGTCCATCTTCCAGATCGTCGCCCCCGGGCTGTTGGGGAATGCCACGCAGTTCCGCCAGCACTTCGCCAACCCGATCGAGCGCGAGCACGACCCGGTAGCCACCGCCGAACTGCGTCGTCTCACCGGGCCGTTCCTGCTGCGCCGCACGAAGGCCGACAAGTCGCTGGTGCCAGACCTGCCCGACAAGGTCGAGCAGGTCGCGTGGGCGCCGCTCACCCGCGAGCAGGCGCACATGTACCAGGCCGTTGTCGACCAGCTGTTGGCCGA
>JANOYI010000027.1:0-4026 GCA_031428795.1 Ilumatobacteraceae bacterium
CGAGGTCGGCAACCCGATCGTCGTGCTCAGCCACGGCTTCCCCGAGTTGGCGTACAGCTGGCGCCATCAGATGGCGCCATTGGCCGCTGCCGGGTATCACGTGATCGCCCCCGACCAGCGCGGGTACGGGCACTCGACGGCACCCACATCGATCGACGCGTACGGCACTGACAGTCTGACGGGTGACTTGTTCGGACTGCTCGACCACTACGGCCAGAACGACGCCGTGTTCGTCGGCCACGACTGGGGCTCGATGGTCGTGTGGGAGGCAGCTCGCCACCAGCCTGAGCGGGTGCGCGCCGTGGTCGGTGTGAGCGTGCCGTATGTGGAGTGGCCCGGGCCGCCGACCCAGCTGATGCAGATGGTCTACGGCGACCGCTTCTTCTACATCCTCTACTTCCAGCAGGTCGGGCCGCCGGAAGCCGAGTTGGGTGCCGATGCTGGTGTGACGATGAGCCACATGCTCTATGGCGCATCGGGTGTGGCCACGGCCGGGCGCGAGATGCCGACCGAGCTGCCCCCGATGGAGGGCAGCGGCTTTCTCACGATGATGTCCGCGCCGCCGGCGACGCCCTACACGGGCCCCGAGGGCGCGTGGCTGACAGATGCCGACCTGGCCGTCTACACCGCCGAATTCGCCCACAGTGGCTTCTTCGGCCCCGTGAGCTGGTACCGCAACCTGGACGCCAATGCCGTTCGCGCCACAGGCCTGGGTGCCGACCGACTGACCATGCCCAGCTACTTCATCACCGGTGAGGTCGATGTGGTGCGCCTGATGGACCCCACCGGGCCGGAGCGTATGCGTGGTGTGCTGCCTGACTATCGCGGCGAGACGATCATCCCGGGCTCAGGTCATTGGGTGCAGCAGGAAACCCCAGCAGCGTTCAATGACGCGCTACTCAGATTCCTCGGCACGCTCTGAAGCCCTGGATTAGCGACGGTTGAGCTTGGCGAGCAGCTGCAAGATTTCGAGGTACAGCCAGACCAGGGTGGCCAGCAGACCGAACGCGCAGTACCACTCCATGCCCTTGGGCCAGTTTGCCTTTGCGCCACGCTCGATGGTGTCGAAGTTGACTGCCAGCATCATCGCTGCCAGGCCGGCAGCGAACACGCTGAAAAGAATGCCCAGCGGACTGGCCGACTGCAGGAACGGCACCGAACCACCCACCAGGTTGATCACGATCGAGATGAGGTAGAAGGCCATCAAACCCATGGTCGCCATGATCACGATGCGACGAAAGCGATCGGTGACCTTGATGATGCGTGACTGGTAGAGGAACAGCATCACGGCGAAGACGGCGAGCGTGGCGCCGACGGCCTGCACCACGATGCCTTCGTAGGCATCGTTGTACGCCTTGGAGATGACACCGAGGAAGAAGCCCTGCGCGAGCGCGTAGATGGGGCCGAGCACCTTCGCCATCATCGGCTTGAAGTGGACCGCGATGGCGCAGCCGAAGCCGACGAGCACCGCAACCAGAGCCATGCCCGGGAAGCCCGTAGTACCTCGGGCAGCATCGGGCGCGCTCGCCCAGCCGAACGTGGCTGCGCCGAGCAGCAGCACGAGCAGTACGCCACCAGCGGTCATGGTGCCGCGAATGGTCATCACACCGCTCTGCCACGTGCTGACGGGACCGTCGTCGATCGGGGTACCGGGGATAACGGTCGATCGTGAGGCTGCGGAGGGCGCTCCCCAGCCGGGCGCCCGTGCTGCCTCGTCGATCGCTTTGTCGTTCATCATTGGGTTCGGCATCGAATACTCCTTCAGAGCTGTCACGACAGAAATCGGCTGCATCAAACGCTACTGCCGTTGCTCGGTCGCTCGCACGGACCCTCGCTGGTGCCTTCAGCGTGGCTTCAGCGCAGGTCGTGGGCGCTGGGGCCATCCCACAGATCGATGTCGGGCGGTGCGCTCAGCAGGCCGGTGCACGCCGTTGCCATCTCGATCATGCCCGGGCTGTCGAAGTGGGCACGCTGCGTTTCGGGCGAGCCCCACTTTTGAATCAGGAGGTATCGCCCGGGTTGAGTGACCGACCAGCACAGGTCGATGTTGCGGCAGCCCGGTTCCATCCGAGTCAGCACCACATACTTGGAGAGCACCGCTAACAGTGCGCCGGCGTCGGCGGCGTCGAAGCGCATCGTGACGATGGCCAACTCGACGTCGTGATGAGGTGCCGACGGATGCGAATCGCTGCTGAGCTGCTCTTCCATAGCGGCAAACGATACTCGACGGTCTCATATCACTGTCATCGATAGTCCTTGTGAATCTGTGCACGGGGTGTGAGGGAATCGAACGCGTCGCTATCGTGATCGCCTCACCGGCCGGGCGGCTGCCGCAAACGGGCCAGTTGTTCAGCGTTTCAATCGTTCAGGTTCAATCGTTCAGGTTTCCAGTCGTTCAGGTTTTGAGGAGCAGTCGTGGCGAAAGATCGCGTGGAACGGGACGAAGAGGACCTAGTCCGGCTCTATCTGACCGACATCGGCCAGTACTCCCTGCTCACCAAGGACGACGAAGTTCGTCTGGCGAAGCAGATCGAGAGCGGTAAGGAAGCAATCGCAGAGCTGGATGGCGCCGGCGACCTGTCGGCCGCCAAGAAGCGCGAGCTGCGCCGCGCCGCACGCGAGGGCGAAGACGCCGAGCGCGCGTTCGTGCAGTCCAACCTGCGCCTCGTTGTCTCCATCGCAAAGAAGTACCAAGCATCTGGCCTGCCGCTGCTCGACCTCATCCAGGAGGGCAACCTGGGCCTGATGCATGCCGTCGAGAAGTTCGACTGGCGCAAGGGCTTCAAGTTCTCCACGTATGCCACCTGGTGGATCCGCCAGGCCATCACCCGCGGCATCGCCAACACCGGCCGCACCATTCGGTTGCCAGTTCACGCTGGCGACACCTTGGCGCGGTTGCAGAAGGCACGTAGCCGGCTGGAGCTGAAGTTGGGTCGCCCCGCCACGCTCAGCGAATTGGCCAAAGAAGTCGAGATGCCGGAGGACAAGGTCACCGAGGCGTTGCGCTTCGCTGCCGAGCCACTGTCGCTCAGCGAGCCGCTTCGTGAAGACGGCGATGCCGAGCTCGGCGACGTGGTCGAAGACCGTTCGGCCGAGAGCCCGTTCGAGGTTGCTGCCACCGCGCTGCTGCCCGACGAGATCGCTCGCTTGCTGGCACCGCTCGACGAGCGCGAGCGCGAAATTCTGAAGCTGCGGTTCGGCCTCGATCGTGGCGAGCCGCGCACGTTGGAGGAAGTCGGCGAGCACTTCAATCTCACTCGCGAGCGCATCCGCCAAATCGAGGCGCGCGCAATGAGCAAGCTGCGCCACCCCTCCTCCGACACAGGCGCCCGCGACCTACTCGCCGTCTGAACCCGCCATGTGGCAGGTTCGCTGAATTCGACGCGGGGCTCGACCCGCGACCTGACATTCTTGGGGCATGACGATCCAGATCCGCGAGGGTCGACCCGAGGACGCTGATGCGTGCGCCGCGGCCCACATCGAAGGCTGGCGCACCGGATACCGCGGGTTGCTGCCCGACGAGTTCCTCGATGCACCCGAGTTCGCGACGCAACGAATCGACCGATGGCGTACCTGGTCGTGGGCCGATGGCCTCGTCGATGCACAGGTGTTCGTTGCCGAGATTCGGGGCCGGGTCGTCGGCTTCGGAATGTGCGGGCAAGAACGGCTGAAGCCGGTGTGCGATCAACTCAACGCTGATCCGCCGGGCGGACCGATCGTCGTGTTGCATGCCAGTTCCGCACGCGGCGAGGTGTACGCGTACTACCTCCACCCGGATGCATGGGGGTCGGGCGCGGCTGCTGCACTGATGGCCCGTTGCCACGAGTACCTGCGCGACCTCGGTTACACCGAGGCGGTGTTGTGGGTCCTGCGCGACAACCCTCGCGCCCGTCGGTTCTATGAGAACGCCGGCTGGTCTGCCACCGGCAACGAAATGATGTTCGACGGGCCGCAGACGGCTTCGAAACTGGCCATTCCGCTGCCTGAAATTGAGTATCGGACAATGTTCGTCTGATTGCTCAAGTC
>JANOYI010000028.1:0-16337 GCA_031428795.1 Ilumatobacteraceae bacterium
AACCCGATGAGTGAGGTCGATGGCAGCACGCACCACTGGTTCATCGGCGACGGCATGGTCCACGGTGTGCGCCTGCTCGACGGCAAGGCCGAGTGGTACCGCAACCGTTACGTGGGCAGCAGCAGCCTCAGCGCCCGCCGCGGCCAGCCCGACATTCCAGGGCACAACTGGAACGACAGCGCTGGTGGCCCGAACACCAACGTCGGCGGCTTCGCAGGCACCACATGGGCGATGGTCGAGGCCGGTGGCTGCCCGGTTGAGCTGACCTACGAATTAGAGACCGTTGCCCGCAACGACTTCTACGGCACGCTGCCCGGTGCCTTCACCGCCCACCCGAAGGTCGATGCCGAGACCGGCGAAATGCATGCCGTTGTCTACGCGCTCCCGCAGTGGCTGGACCACGTGCAGTATGTCGTGGTGGGCACCGATGGCCGCGTTCGTCGCACCGTCGACATTCCAGTGAGTGACGGGCCGATGGTGCACGACATGTCGCTGACGCAGAAGTACGCCATCGTCTACGACATGCCCGTCACCCTCGACATCGAACTGGCGATGGCCAGTCGCTTCCCGTTCTCCTGGAACCCGGGCCACGGCAGCCGCCTCGGCTTTCTGCCCCGCGAGGGTGAAGCCACCGACATCATGTGGGTCGACGTACCCATCGGTTACGTGTTCCACCCGATGAACGCTTACGACCAGGCCGACGGCAGCGTCGTCATCGATCTCTGCGTGTACGACACCATGTTCGACAACGACGTACGCGGCCCGTTCGGCGACAACTTCGCTCGGCTCGAGCGGTGGATCGTCAACCCGATCACTCGCACGTGCAGCACTACGGTGATCTCTGCCGATTGGACCGAGTTCCCACGGCACCGCGGCTCGCTGACCGGCAAGCCCTATCGCTACGGCTACTGCGCCAGCCCCAGTCTGGAACCCACCTGGCCGACACTGAAGTTCGATCTACACACGGGCGAGAAGTCGGTGTTCGATCACGGTCCCGGCCGCAGCGGCGGTGAGCCGGTGTTCGTTGCTCGCCAAGGCGGCACCGAGGAGGACGACGGCTGGTTGGTCACGATGGTGCACGACGTGCCCGAAGGCAAAGCCGAACTGGTCATCCTCGACGCGCAAGACTTCAATCGTCCCGCGGTGGCCCGCGTGCAACTACCGCAGCGTGTGCCCTACGGCTTCCATGGCAACTGGGTCGGCGACCGCAGCGTCCCCCCGCCGACCTGACGGTAGGTCAACTCAGCTCAGCTGGCGGCAGCGTCGGATTTACCGCGACCGAGTACCAGCAGGCCGGCGCCTCCGATCAGCATCAGTCCGCCGAGTACGACGTACGACGACGAGGTGCCACCGGTCGCCGGTAGGCCTTGCCCACCCGAACCGAGGTCGGTAGTTGTCGGGAGGACCACCGTGGTTGTTGCTGCGAGCGTCGTGGTTGCGGCGACGGTCGTAGTTGTCGCCGCGACGGTCGTGGTGGTTGCCTCAACGGTGGTGCTCACGCACGGGCCAACGATTCCGGTCGCCGGATCCGGGCAGCATGGGTCGACGACCAGGACGGCCCCGCCGGCCACCAAGCAAGGGTCGATGTCGCCTGCGCCGACCCAGCCGGTGGCGGGTGCGAAAATGACCGCTGCCCCCATAGTCATCATCAAAATGGGGCCGAGCGTGCGTGCCTTCATCGTGTCGTCCGTTTCTGTGTGCCGTTCATCGACAACATCGTCGCTGCTCCCGTAGCCGCGTCATTTTGGACAGTACTACGCTTCGGCGATGGGAGATGGCGACCAAGCACTGGTGCACCGGTCGCTTGACGGCTGGTTGCTGGGTGGTCTTGGAATCGTCGCCTGGCTAGCTGTTACCGACTTGCCGGGTCCGGGTGGGCCGCTGCTCGGACCACTGAACGGCGTCACGATTGCGATCCTTCTCGCCTTTGCGTCTGCGCACTTCGGTGCGTCCTACCACTTGGCATATGGCGACGGTAAAGCGTCACTGCGGCGTCACCCGCTGGGACTGGTGTGGGCTCCGTTGGCACTGTTCGTGGTCTTGGCTGCCGTGGTGGTGATGATGATGGAGAGCAACTCCATAGACACAGCCGACTGGCTGCTGCGGGCACTGCTGATCTTGGTGTTCTCGACCACCGGCTGGCACTACATCAAGCAGGCGTACGGCGTGGCCATGTTGTCGATGCGGCTCCGCAGTATTCGACCACGACCTCTCGAAATCCGGGTGCTGCGCTATGGCTTCTATCCCATCTGGTTCGTCGACCTGATGGATGTCTGGGCGCAGGGCAATCGGGCCACGTATCGCCGTTACGACGTTGGCATCGAGCTGTTACCCCGCTGGGTGGAGCAGGGCGCGCGTGTGCTCGCGGGCGGCTGTGTCATCGGCGTCATCGGTGTGCTGTTCGTCGTCTCGACGCGCGAGCGTCGACTGCCGCCGATGGGGGCGTGGGCCCCGTATGTGGCGGGTGGGTTGTGGTTCGTGTTGCCGCCCTCGTACATCAGCGCCGCGGCAGTCATCGGTGCCACGCACTCGGTGCAGTACCTCACGTGCGTTCATCGAGCAGAGGTCAACTGGGGTCGCGAGCGCGGCGAGCGCAACATGGTGCACTGGTGGCTGTGTGTGTTCGGCGGCGCGACCGCCGGGGGTCTACTGGTAGCCACATGGCTACCCGACATGATCAATCGGGCGACGCCCGACCTGCCGTTGCCGGGCGTCGTTGGCGCGTTGTTCTTCGTGCTCCTCAACCTGCATCACTACGCCATCGATGCCTCAATGTGGCGGTCCGGCGGGCAGCACGTACGCCGCATTGTCGCCGGCCCGCAAATGAACGAGTCCGTGGGCGTAGCGCCGGTCTGGCAATCTGGCGGACATGACGATCGACATCGACTCGGTGATGGCCTCCCTCACGCTGGAGCAGAAAGTCAGCCTGCTCGCGGGGCATGACAACTGGCATAGCAAGGCGTTGTCGGGTGTGCCCGCAATGCGAATGAGTGACGGGCCAGCTGGCGTGCGCGGCACGTCGTGGACGGGGCCGGCGTCGGCGTCGTTCCCCTGCGGAACCGCGCTGGGCGCCACCTTTGATCCAGCGTTGGTAGAAGAGGTTGGTGCTGCGCTTGGCGAGGAGGCGCGGTCGAAGGGCGTGAATGTGTTGCTGGCGCCGACGGTCAACCTCCATCGCACCCCCATTGGCGGTCGCAACTTCGAATGCATGAGCGAAGACCCGGTGCTGACCGCACGAATTGCGGTGGGTTACATCCGCGGTGTGCAGCAACACCACGTCGCGTGCTGCGTCAAGCACTTCGTCGGTAACGACACAGAGTTCGAGCGGCACACCATCTCCAGCGAGATCGACGAGGTCACGATGCGCGAGGCGTACCTCGTGCCCTTCGAGCGCGCCGTGCAGCCAATCGCGGAGGGCGGAGCCGACGTTCGCTCGCTGATGAGCGCGTACAACCGCGTCAACGGTGTGTATGCCAGCGAGCATCGCGAGCTGCTGCGCGGTGTGTTGCGCGACGAGTGGGGCTTCGACGGCGCAGTCATCAGCGACTGGTTTGGCACGCACACGGCCGCCGAGTCGTTGGAAGCAAGTCTCGACCTGGAGATGCCTGGTCCACCGCGCGAGCGTGGCGACAAGCTGCTTGCGGCCGTCCAGAGCGGGGAGACCACCGTGGCGCGTGTGGATGAAGCGGTTCGGCGACTCCTTCAGCTGTTCGTGTGGTCGGGTGTCGGTGAGATCGACAGCGAGGAGCGCACGGCAGATTCGGATTCCACACGCGACGTAATTCGTCGGGCCGCGACGGCTGGCACGGTGCTGTTGAAGAATGATGGCCTGCTACCCCTCGCGGCGGACGCACAGCTGGCGTTGCTCGGCCCCAACGCCGAACGCGGCCAGGTGCAGGGAGGTGGCAGCGCACGTGTCCGCACCACCCGGCCCTCCATGCCGCTGGCCGCACTGCAGCAACGCGGCGTGGCAGTCGTCCACGAGGCGGGTTGTCGAATCGACAAACGGCTGGCACCGATGCGCGGCGAGTTTCGGGTGCGGTACACCGGCACCGATGGGGCAACCGGCGACGAGATCACCGATCGGCTGAGCTTCCTCTGGATGGACGATCCGGCACCGGGAGTCAGCGTTGCGGCGTTCGGAGTGTCGGTGAATGGCTCGTTCGTTCCTGACGTCACTGGTGACTGGCAGGTCAGCCTCACCGTGGTCGGTTCGGCGGTGTTGTGCATCGACGGCGAGGTCATGGTCGATCTGACGGTTCCGCAAACCGGTGGAGCATTCTTCGGTCTTGGCAACAACGAGATCCGTGTGCCGCTGGCTTGCGAGGCCGGTGTGCGCCGTGAAGTGAACGTAGAGATCGTGGTGGAAGAGCGTTCGCAGTTACGCGGCCTGATCGTTGGCGCCGAGCCACCCGCAAGCGGGAACGCAATGGACGCAGCCGTCGCCGCTGCCGCTGCCGCGGAAGTAGCGGTCCTGATCATCGGCACCAATGCAGACTGGGAAACCGAAGGCGAAGACCGCACGCACATGGACCTCCCCGGCGCGCAGGACGAACTGGTTCGTCGCGTCGCCGCCGCGAACCCGCGCACCGTTGTCGTCATCAACTCAGGCTCGCCCGTCTCGATGCCGTGGCTTGCCGACGTTGCCGCAGTGATGCAGGTGTGGTTCCCCGGCGAAGCATTCGGTGAAGCGCTGGCCGACATGCTGTTCGGTATCAACGAGCCGGGTGGCCGGCTTCCGCTGACCATTCCCAAGCAACTCTCCGATACGCCCGCCTACCCCTACCACCCGGGTCGCGACGGCAAGGCCGAGTACGGCGAGGGCCTGCTGATCGGACATCGCTGGTACGACGCCCAGGGCATCGAGCCAGCTTTCGCCTTCGGCTTCGGGCTGGGGTACACCACGTGGGAAATGGGCGAGGCGGCCGTGACCGGGGACATCGAGACGGGCATCACCGTGTCGGTGCCGGTGCACAACACTGGGGCGCGAGCGGGTGGCACTGTCCTGCAGTGCTACGTCGAGCCGGCCGCCGCCGAAGCAGGTCGGCCGTTGCGCACCCTTCAGGGTTTCGCCCGTGTGAGCGCCGACACAGGCGAATTCGCTGTCGCCACCGTCGAATTGGACACACGTGCGTTCAGTCGTTGGGACTCTGCGACGCACGCGTGGATCGTTGCTCCCGGCGACTACCGCGTCCTGCTTGGCTGGTCGTCGCGCGACCTCAGCCTGGCAGGCGTGAGTCGTGCACCCGCACAGGGCTAACGGGCGAGAACAGCAATTGCCCGTCGACGGAGAACGAGCCGAGGACGTCAACGATCAGGTTCATCGAGCTGGAGACATACACGCAGTACGTGCCATCTGCCGCGACCGGCACGATGGCCATGTTGGCCACCGCTGCCCCGACCACAGCGTTCACGTTCGAGTGTGAGTTCGCGAGATTGGGATCGTCGCACGAGCCGGCGGACACGTACCCGGCCGCGAGCGCATCGACGGTTGTGAGATTCACGACCACAGCCTTCGCATCGGCAGGGGCCTGAACGCGAATGACGCTCCCGGCGGCGCTTCGCTTGCCACAGCGCTGCACCTGCGTGACCGGATCCGTCCAGCAGAACCGGGTGTCGACCACTCTCGTCGTTGTCTGCGGTGTGAACGCCAGACTGCCGTCGACGTATGGCGCAAAGTAACCCTGCACGTCGATGATCTCGTGCAAACCATTGGGCGAGTACGTGCAGAACTCGGCTTGTCCGTTCGATGCCTCGGAGGGCACGACGCCAAAGTTTGCAATGGTGTCGCGGTTTTCGAAGTTCAGCATGCTGCGCGTCTGATGACCGGGTATCAAGCTGTCACAGGTATCGGCGGTGACGTAGCTGGGTCCGGAACCGTCGACCACGGTGACGTTCACGACCGATGCAACCGCGCCTTCGGGTGCCGGGGCGGTGTTGCGCAGTTCAGTGCCAGCAGGAATCGGACCGACACCGAGGCAATTCGCGTCGGGCCGACAGATCGGTCGTGAGCGTGTGTCGGTTGTGCGGAGCGGGTCGATCTGTCGGTAGAAGTAGCCAGTGGCCGTCGTTCCCCCTGGCGAGAAGAAGCCCTGGACATCCACGATGGTGTGCGCCGACGTGGACTGGAACAGGCAGAAGCGGCCCTGCGAGTCCAGTTGAACAATGGCAGCTGACGCAACGGCTCGACGCGGGCGCACGTTGCCATTTGACCATGCTCGTATCGTGTTCGGCATGGCATCGCACGCCTCGGCGGTGATGTACCCCCCGTCGGTGGCACTGGTCGTGGTGATGTTGACAAGTGCGGCGACTGCGCCCGAAGGGGCGTCAGTGTCGACCACCACGCGAGTGCCGGCGGGCGGTACCTCGCTGGTCGGGAAACACTTGGTCGTGATGGATCCGGCCGTGTCGGCCACCTCGAAGCAATTGCCCGTCGGGGGAGGCGGCGTGGGGGTGGTCGTGGGAATAGGAGTTGTGGTCGCGGGTGTAGGTGTTGTCGTCGGTGTGGGGGTGACGCCACCCGTGCGGTAGGCGAGGATCGCCTGCGCCTGAGCGACCGTGCCGTTGAACTCGAAGTGCATTGGGTCGCGGCCTGCCGACGACTTCACCTGCAAGGGAGATGTGCAGCCGCTGCTCCAGCCATAGCCGCCCCAGTAGAGACCCCAGCTCTCCGCGACCTGAACGACCCATTGGGGCAAGTCGGTGAGCATCGGCGTCAGGCATGCGCTGGCACCGTTGACGCCGTAGTAGGTCTTCATCGGGTTCTTGGCGGTGTTGAGGTCGAGTGCCAAACCGTATGAATGGTTCGAGAGGCTGGTGCGCGTGAGGCCCGCGCAATCCTTGCGAGTGCTGGCCGTGCACCGGAACACGTACATGCCGGCGTCGCCGATTGCGTAACCCTTCGCCTGAATCTCGGCGACGAACCCTTCGAAGAGAGGTAGCGACTGCGAGAAGCTCTTCAATTGTTTGGCCTTGATGGTGCCGATCTGAGCGGCATTGCCAACGATCTGTTGCTCCCATTGGTACAGCGCCTGGCTGGCGTTGTAACCCCACCCAAGCCAAGTCCAACCAAACGGCGGAAAGATGCCCGTCCCGGTGTTTTGAACGCCCAGCGCAGTAGCGGTCGCCTCGTTGACGATGCCGGTCGCCGGCAGAGCCTTCACGGTCTGGAAGGTGGTGACGGCAGCGGCGGTAATTGGTCCGAACTGACCATCTGCGGCGATGGTGGCCCCGTTGGCGACAAGCGCCTGCTGCACCTTCACCACCGAGGTCCCGCTGGAGCCGACGGCTAGGTCCACCCACGGCAGCACGGCACCCTCGGTTGCGTCCGGGTACGGTGGCGCCGGCCATCCGCGGCTCTCCGGCAGACCTGCGCCGAGCTGAATTGTGCAGCCCGACACTGTGCCGGCATTCATCTGCGCAGTCGTGCACTTGGCCGGCACAGTGGGGGTCACCCACGGCGCGTCAACGGCGGCGACGGTCTCGACTGGCGAGATCGAAGCGAGCGTGCTGACGGCCAGTACGGCAGCCAGGGACAACGCAGAAAGTCGGTGAGTGATCGAGCGCATCGATGTCGTATCGGCCCGACCGGCCCACATCTTGACACATCGGGAATTCTGGCGACTCCCGGGAGGTTGGCGTCGACATGCCTGAAACAGCAGATTCTTCCCGCAATGTCGCCACCGTAGAGCGGTTCATCAACGCTCCGGCCAGCGCAATTTTCGACCTCTTGGCCGAGCCGGCACGCCACCAGGAGATCGATGGCTCGGGCACCGTGAAGGGTGTGCCGGGTGGTGCGGCCGGCGGTGGAACGCAGCGACTGGCCATTGGCTCGAAGTTCGGTATGTCGATGAAGATGGGCATCGGTTACACGATGGAGAACACGGTCGTGGAGTTTGAGGAGAACGTGCGCATTGCCTGGCAGCCGCGACCAACTCAGACGGTGATGTCGTGGTTCATCGGTGGTCGTATTTGGCGATACCAGCTCATCGCACAAGATGGCGGCACCCTGGTTCGCGAGAGCTGGGACATCAGCCAAGAAAAGCAACCGTGGGCTGTCCGCAACCTGCGGTCGAAGACGGTTGATTCGATGACCAAGACGCTGGAACGAATCGCCCAAGTCGTAGAGGCTTAAGCAGCACGCGACGTTGGTTCGGCGGTGCGTGCCAACAGGTCGGCAAACGCGGAGCGCCGGCGCAGTGGCAGCACCCTTGCGTGTTCAGTCCAACTCGTACTGGTCAACTTGTACTGGTCATGTTGTTGTGGTCATGAGGATCAGGTTTGCATGTCGGCCAGCGGAACGCCGGCAAGATCGTGACCAAGCATGACCAGCACGGTTGCGTCACCGAGACCTGCAGTGCCACCTTTGATCCACGCCGGAGTCGGCATTCGCGACACAGGGATGCCACCCATCAACCTGCTCACGGACTGGGCGACTGCCTCACTTCCAGCGATGACGTAGATCTTGCTCTCGGCCAAATCCTCGTCGATCCCCGCGGCGTTGGTCGGGCCGTTGGTCGTAAAGCCCAAAGCGGCCAGTTCGTCGCTGATTCGTTGAGCGGCACCGTCGACACCAGATGCGTTGGCGACTTTCACGATGCCGCCTGCGACCACCAACGGCTCAGTCGTTGTCGTCGGGGGCAGGGTTGTTGATGCGGTCGAAGTCGTCGATGTGCTGGAGGTTGTCGACGTGCTGGAGGTCGTTGTCGTTGCCGAAGTCGTCGTCGCTGCTGGAATGCGGCTGCTCTTGCACGCAGCGGGCACGAACACGAGCAGCATGACGAGCGCACAGCGCCGGACGATGTTCGGGTGGCTCATGATGCGTACAGCCTGCCGACTGATACGTCGCGAGACAAGTCACCCTGCGCGAAACCCTTGGGTTCGTCGGCGGGCGTACCCGACGTTGTACGGTCCAGCCGGTGCGACGCTTGGGGGCTCAGCGCAGTGTTGCCACCTTGGTGGCGGCGCTCACGATTGCGGGCCTTGTCGCGATTCAGCTCGTCTTTTTCGGCATGCCATTGGGTCTTTGGACCCGAGGGCTGGTGCTCGGTGTGCTGGCAGCGATGCTCGCCGTCGGAATGGCGCTGATTTATCGCGCCAACCGGGTCGTCAACTTCGCTCAAGCCGACCTGGGCACCGTGCCCACCAGCTTTGCGGCGGCTCTCATCCTCTTCTGGCAATGGCCATACTTCGTCGGGCTCGGTGCCGGCCTTCTGATCGCGCTGCTGCTCGGCCTCGTGGTGGAAATGGCAATCATTCGCCGGTTCCGCAATGCCCCGCGAATGGTGATGACCGTGGCCACCCTTGGCGTCACCCAACTACTGATCGTGCTCGGCATTCTGGTTCCGCGCTGGTGGGGCAAGAATCTCGCCAGCCAGCGCCTGAAGCCGCCAGTGGACTGGAAGTTGACGCTGTCGACAACCATGCCGCCGTGGAAGCCTGACTCCAGCAAGTTCATCCTGGGTGGCAACGACATCATCGCGATGATCGTGGCGCCGCTGGCGCTCATCGGCGTGGCCTGGTTCCTGAACCGCAGCCGCCTGGGTATTGCTATTCGTGCTGCGGCGGAGCGCAGCGATCGGGCGGCGATGCTGGGTATTCCAGTAGCCCGTCTCAACACCGTCGTGTGGATGCTGGCAGCCAGCCTGTCGTTCGTCGCCCTGTTCTTGCGCAGCGGCATCACAGGAGTGCCCTTGGGCTATGCCGAGGGGTTGCCCACGTTGTTGATCGCGTTGGCGGCACTCGTGATCGGTCGACTCGAGAACCTCGGTGTCATCGCTGCTGCGGCGATTGCGCTGAAGTTGCTCGAGTTCGGCGTCCAGAGCAATGCCGATACGCCCTACCTCGCGTACCCGATCATGGCGGGCGCAATGTTCGTCGCACTGCTGGCCCAGCGGGTCACGACCTCGCGTCGGGACAACGATGCGACCAGCAGTTGGCGTGGTGCCGAAGAAGTTCGTCCGCTGCCACCGCACGTCGCCAACCATCCGTGGGTGATGACGCTGCGCTACACGCTGCTCGCCGCCGCTGTGATGGGTGTGCTCCTGCTTCCCCAACTGTTGGGAGTGGGCAACATCATCAAGGCGACGGCGCTGCTCTCGTTCGCCATCATTGGGCTCTCGCTGGTGGTGCTCACGGGGTGGGCCGGGCAGGTTTCGCTGGGTCAGATGGCGATCGTCGGAATTGGTGCCGCAGTCAGCGCCACCGTCACGTCTCGATGGAACGTCGATCTCACGCTTGCGCTGATCATTGGCGGCATCGCCGGTGGCGTGGCGGCGTTCATGGTCGGTGTGCCAGCCCTTCGATTGCGAGGGCTGTATCTCGCGGTCACCACCTTCGCGCTCGGGCTCGCCACCGAGTTCTGGTTGCTCAACGATCGCTTCTTCGACTGGTTCCCGAAGGCTGAAACTCGGTTCGATCGTCCGCCGTTGTTCGGCCGCATCAACATCGACTCGCCCACGAGCTACTACTTCTATTCGCTCGCAATCTTCGGACTGTTGTACTTCGCGCTGCGGGGTGTTCGTCGGTCGCGGGCAGGGCGCGTGATCATTGCCATTCGCGAGAACGAGCGCGCCGCGCAAAGCTTCTCGATCGGTGTGGTGCAGGCGAAGCTCACCGCCTTTGTCATCTCAGGCTTCGTCGCTGGTGTGGGTGGTGCGCTCTTCGTCCATCTGCAACGTGCCTTCTCGATCAACAGTTTCTCCACTGGCGAGAGCTTCAACGTGTTCACCAGCGCCGTCATCGGTGGCGTCGGTTCACTCGGTGGTGCGCTGCTGGGCGCCCTGTACCTGCGTGGCACCCGCTGGTTCATCACCGATCAGGCGTGGCAACTGCTCTCCACCGGCTTTGGTGTGTTGCTGGTGCTCTTGGTACTGCCCGGCGGCCTCGGTGGCTTGTGGGTGAAGTTGCGCGATGTGATCGTGCGGCTGATCACGGGTCATCGTGTCGACGAGCCGCTTGTCGTGGAACCAGTCGCTGTCGAGCCGACAGTTGCCGAAGCGCCCACCGATCCGCTTGTCGAGGAGACGGTATGAACGCGTTTGCTCGTTTCCGTGGGCACGTTGCGCATCCGATGCAGTGGTTGCGTGGAGTGTGCGGTGGGGAGTCGGCCTACCCACTGGTCGTGCTGTTCGGCCTCAATGCTGTCGACGAGCTCGACCGCACAGCGTTCGGCATTCTGCTGCCCAACATTCGTGACGAGTTCGGCCTGGACAACACCAAGGTGCTGGGTCTGGTGGCGCTCTCGTCGATTGCGGCGCTGGCGCTACAGGTGCCAATCGCGCAATACGCCGACCGGTCGAAGCGTGTTCCGCTGGCGGTTGCCGGCGCACTGATCTGGGCGATGTTCAGCGGAATGACAGGACTGGCAACAGGGGTCGTCGTACTGACGATTGCTCGCAGTGGTAGCAGCCTGGGCAAGGCCGTCATCGACCCTACGCACAACTCGCTGCTCGCCGATTACTACCCGATCGCAGCCCGCAGCAAGGTCTTCAGTACTCACCGCGCGGCAAATGCAGTTGGCGCATTCATCGGTCCGCTCAGCGCTGGCCTGCTGGCGTACGCGTTTGGGTGGCGTGTTCCCTTCATCATCTTTGTGGTGCCCACGATCGTCTTCGCAGTGCTCGCCCTCAAGCTGCACGAGCCTGTGCGCGGCAAGTGGGAACGCGAGGCCATGGGCGCCAGCGACGAGGTCGCGAATACCGAGGAGACCGTCCCGTCGTTTGCCGAGAGCTGGCGGACGGTGCAGAAGATTCACACGCTGCAACGGCTGTGGTGGAGCCTGCCATTCCTGGCTACAGCGTTGATTGGTTTCGTGGTGCTGGCGTCGTTGATGTACGAGCAGCAGTTCAACCTCGACGAGCGTGGTCGAGGCGTTGCAGCAGCGGTTTCTGAGCCGTTCCAGCTGCTCGGGCTGGTTCTCGGCACGCGCTACATCACCAAGCACTTCATGACCGATATGCGCGGACTGATCCGCTTCATCTCGCGCGTCGCCATCCTCACGTCGCTCGCGTCTGTTGCGTTTGCGCTCTCTCCGAACGTGGTCGTCGCAGTGGCCATCAACTGTGTGATCTCAGCGACGCTGGCCGTGGTCGGCCCGGGAATTTTGGTGGCGCTGTCGCTGGCCATTCCGTCACGAGCTCGGGCCACGGGGTTCTCGGTCGCATCGCTCTGGGTCATTCCTGGTCTGCTGATCCTTCCGCTCATCGGTTGGATCAGCACCGAGGTAGGCATCCGGTGGGGCATGCTCACGCTGGTGCCACTGTTCGTCATCGGCAGCCTCATTCTGGGCACTGCGCAGAACACCATCGACGCCGACATCGCGCAGGTGTGGCAGGCGTCAGCGGCCCGTAGCGAGGCGCTGTATCAACGACGTCGCGGTGAGGCCGATCTTCTGCTGATCCGCAACCTCGACGCCGGCTACGGCGGCAGGCAGGTTCTGTTCGGCGTCAACTTCGATGTCAAAGAGGGCGAGATCGTTGCGCTGCTCGGCACCAACGGCGCTGGCAAGAGCACATTGCTGAAGTCGATCAGTGGCGTCGTGGAAGCGGATCGCGGCGCTGTCATTCTTGATGGTCGTGATGTCACGCACGCGCCGCCCAACGAGATTGCTGCGCTGGGCATCAGCCAGATGCCAGGTGGCCAGGGAGTGTTCGGTGGTCTCACCGTCAACGAGAACCTGCAGCTTGCCGGCTGGACGCGTCGCCACGACCCCACGGGCAGGGCGGAAGCTGTTGAGGAAGTTTTGACGATGTTCCCGCTGCTGCGCGACAGGTTGCATCGCAACGCGGGCGACCTCAGCGGTGGCCAACAACAGATGCTCGCGCTGGGTATGGCCTTCGTTGCCAAGCCGCGGGTGTTGTTGATCGACGAGCTGAGCTTGGGCCTCGCGCCGGTCATCGTTGGCCAACTGCTTCCGATTGTGCAGCGAGTGGCAGACCAGGGCACCGCTGTAATCCTGGTCGAACAGAGCGTCAACGTGGCGCTCTCGGTGGCTCAGCGGGCCTACTTCATGGAGCGCGGCACCATCCGCTTCAGTGGTCCAACTTCAGAGTTGCTGGATCGAAAGGACCTGTTGCGGTCCGTGTTCTTGGCCGGTGCGGCGGTGTCAGAGACATCCGAGGCTCCCGCAATCGCGGCGTCGAAGTCGCCAGATGACTCCGGCGCTGCACCGCTGTTGGAGGTCACCGAGATTGCTGTGGCATTCGGCGGCAACCGGGCCGTCAACGGCACGACGTTTGTCGTTCGCCCGCACGAGATCGTCGGCATGATCGGGCCCAATGGTGCCGGGAAGACCACCATCTTCGACCTGATCAGTGGCTTCGTGCCGGTCGACAGCGGTCGCATCGAACTGCAAGGTCGCGACATCACCAATCTGGGTGCCAGCGATCGCGCCGGGGCTGGGCTCGGCCGCAGTTTCCAAGACGCCCGGCTGTTCCCCGATATGACAGTTCGCGAGACGCTCGCGGTAGCACTGGAACGTTGGGTCAAGAGCCGTAGTGCGCTGTCCGCCGCGCTGCGACTTCCCGCCGTGTACGACGACGAGGAGCGCACTGCTCTGCGCGTGCACGAGCTCATCGAGTTGATGAACCTCGGTGACTACCAGAACTCGTTCGTACGCGAGCTGAGCACCGGCACCCGGCGAGTTGTCGACCTTGCGTGCATCGCAGCGCATCGTCCTGTCATGGTGTTGCTCGATGAACCCAGCAGCGGCATTGCCCAGCGCGAAGTGGAGGCGCTGGCACCCGTGTTGCGCCGACTGCGCGACGAGATGGGCGCCAGTTTGTTGGTCATCGAACACGACATTCCACTGATCTCATCGATCAGCGATCGCCTGGTGGCACTTGACCAAGGGGCGGTCCTCGCAGAGGGTCCGCCTGCTGATGTTCTGAACCACGCAGACGTGATAGAGAGCTATTTGGGGAACAACGCAGCGGCGCGAGAGCGCTCCGGCACAAGGGGGTAGCCATGCAACCGGCCAGCACTTCTGGAGCATCGGGCGGTAACAACCGACAGCTGAAACGATGGGGACCAATCGTGGGCGTACTCGCCGTGGTCGCTATCGGCGCTGGTGTGTTGGTAGCGACAAGTGGCGACGACGAGAAGTCTGTTGACGGGGCAACCACTACCGTCGCAGTCGAGGAGACCACGCCACCGGAGGAGACAACGGCCCCCACCGACACGGCGGTCGCGCCCGAAACCACCGGCGCACCTGCGGGGGAAATCACCTTTCCACTGTCGTTCCCGCAGGCAGTCGAGCAGGGCATCGAGGGCGACGTCGATTGGGGTGATCGTTGCGACACCGCTCGCGGTCGGCTTGCAGTGCCCGACTACTTCGCACCCGAGTGCATGGCACCGTTCACCGGGGACAACGGCGGCGCCACTGCGCCAGGCATCACGGCTGATGAGATCACGCTCGTCAACTACGTCGGCCAGGAGGGCGATCCGATCATCGCCTACATCACCGACGCCATCAACAACGACGACACCACACAGCAGTACTTCGACACGATGAAGGGTCTGGTCGAGTACTACTCCGCGTTCTACGAGCTCTATGGTCGCAAGGTCAACCTGGTGACGTTCGAGGGCACCGGCGGTTCAACCGACGAGGTCGCAGCACGCGCCGACGCGGCCACCATCGCCGAGCAGTACTCACCGTTCGCCGTCCTCGGCGGCCCTGCGCTGACCAGTGCGTTTGCGGACGAATTGTCGGCCCGCGAGGTGATCTGCATCGGCTGCACGCCGGGCCAACCGGCCGACTTCTACACCGAGCGCGACCCGTACGTGTGGGGCCTCGATGGCAGCGCCCTCCAGAAGCAGACGCATGTGTTGGAGTTCGTGCAGAAGCAGTTGATCGGCAAGAACGCGACGCATGGTGGCGACGCGGTGAAGGAGCAGCCGCGGGTGTTCGGCCTGGTCTATCTGGAGAGCAGCGGTGCGTCCAAGGACATCGCCGACCGGTTCGCCAGCGAAATGGAGAAGGCAGGTGCGCCGTTCGCAGCGGTCTCCGCGTACCAGCTGAACCCGGCAACGATTCAGCAGACCGCCTCGCAGGTGATCACCAACATGAAGTCGGCTGGCGTGACCACCATCATTCATAGTGGCGACCCTGTTGCGCCTCGCGACTTCACCAACGAGGCCACCGCGCAGGAGTACTTCCCCGAGTGGGTCGTCGCTGCCAGCACGCTGGTCGATGTGACGGCGTTCGCCCGCACCTACGACCAGGAGCAATGGTCGCATGCGTTTGGTGTGACCCAGTTGGCAGCACGTGTCGACCCGACGTCCAGCGGCGCCTACGCGAACTACGTGTGGTTCACCGGCGTCGAGCCGCCGGCCAACGACACCATCGGCGTCATTGCGCCAAACCCGGCTCTGTTCTTCGCGGTCGTCCAGGCCGTTGGCCCGAACCTCACTCCAGAGTCGTTCCGCGACACCTTGTTTGATCGTGAGGGAACGCTGGCAGCAATCAGCCAGCCGTACCTGTCGTACGGCGACAAGGGCTACTGGGGTGGCGTACCGGACTACCAGGGCGTCGACGATGCCACGGCGATCTGGTGGGATTCAGCGGCCACGGGCAAAGACGAGATTCGTCGTGATGGCACCGGCATGTACCGGTACGTCGATGGTGGCAAGCGCTACCTGCCCGGTGAATGGCCCACCGAGGACAAGCTGTTCAACCCCGAAGGCGCAGTGGCCCTCTACCCGACCCCGCCGCCCGGTGAAGAGCGCGGCGATTACCCCAGCCCGGCAGGCTGACATACCTTCGGCCGTTGATCGACTGGCTACTCACCCTGCTCGGGGAGGAGCCAGTCGATCGGGGCCAGGCCAGCGGCAACCAGCGCAGCGTTCGTCTTGCTGAACGGGCGACTTCCGAAGAAGCCGTTGTGTGCACTCAGCGGTGATGGGTGCGCCGATTCCAGCACGACGTGACGGGTGAGATCGATGAGCGCCTTTTTCTTGCGGGCCGCAGCGCCCCACAGCAGGAACACCACTGGCTGCTGCTTGTCATTGACGGTCCGCAGCACCTGATCGGTGAAGATCTCCCAGCCATGCCCCTGGTGCGAGGCAGCCTGGCCGGCTCGCACCGTGAGGGTTGTGTTGAGCAGTAGCACGCCCTGACGGGCCCAGGCCTCGAGATTCCCGTGGCGCGGCGTGGTGATGTCGAGGTCGGTGCGCAGTTCCTTGTAGACGTTCGCCAGCGACGGCGGCACCGCTACCCCTGGGCGCACCGAGAAGCACAGTCCGTGGGCCTGCTTCGGTCCGTGGTATGGATCCTGCCCGAGAATCACCACCCGGGTGTCGGCGTAGGTAGTGAGGTGCAGGGCAGCGAAGACATCTGT
>JANOYI010000029.1:0-3705 GCA_031428795.1 Ilumatobacteraceae bacterium
GGCTGTGTCGGGCTTGCGGAAGAGAACGTCGGCGTAGAACTCCCGCCAGGCCAACTCACTGGCGAAGGTGTCCGCTCCGGCGCTGGGTTCGAGGTCGGCCAACAGCTGCCGTGGGTGAACGATGCCCCAACGCAGCGCCGCCGACAGTCGGCTGGTGCCCTCGATCGCCGGCAGGTTACGCACCTCACGGTAGTCGTGAACGGCGGGCAGAAATTGGCCCCACTGCTCGTTCGCGCCGACCTCACTCGCCTCCACCCCCCACGTTTGTGCACTTCCGCCCGCCTGGCGGGCGGAAGTGCTCAGACGCGGGTCGTCGGACGGGATGTTTGGCGCGCTGCGCCAGTTCACCTCGGGCACGTCGAGGGGAGCATCCCAGCCGATGGCCCGCCACGCCTTCGAGAACGGTGTGAACACCGCGTACGGCGTGCCGTCCCCCTTGTTGACCGTGCCCGGAGCGACGGCGTACGGACTGCCAACACCGTGCAGGCGAGCGCCATGCGAACCCAGCGTCGCAGCAACCGTTGTATCCCGTTCGCGCCCGTAGGGCGCGTAGTCGCGAGAGACGTACACACCGTCGGCGCCAACCTCTGCCGCCAGCGCGGGGACCACTACTGCAGGGTCGCCGTGGCGAACGACGAGCGCTCCATCCATCGTCGCACCGAGCGCCCGCAAAGCATCGGCCATGAAGGCACGGCGAGGCGCACCAGAGTGGGCGAACGCGGGGTCGATGACGAACAGGGGAACGACACGCGCTCCATCGGCAGCCGCGGCGTGGAGGGCGGGAAGGTCGGCGAGGCGAAGATCCCGACGGAACCACATGATGTTCGTGGTTGGCTGGCGAGCAGTCATGGTGGCGACAGTGTCGCCTACCCTGTCCGACTGTGCCACATTCTGCATCGTTGCCTTCGCTCGTCCTGCTTGTCCGACATGGCGCGACAGAGTGGTCGGTGACGGGGCAACACACTGGTCGCACCGACCTGCCGCTGACCGTGGACGGTGTTGCGCAGTCTCTCGCCGTCGGCCCGGTGATCGAAGAGTTGCTGGACGGACGCGAGCCGCTGGTCTTCACCAGTCCATTGACGCGCGCCGCCCATACCGCTGAGCTGGCTCTTCCCCAGCGGCCCGCTGAACGTTTGGACGCGCTGATGGAGTTCAACTACGGCGACTACGAGGGTCTGACCAGCTCGCAGATCTTGGGCCGCGACCCGGACTGGGACCTGTTCGGCTCGGGGTGCCCTGGAGGCGAGAGCATCATGCAGGTGTCAGCGCGCTGCGACGCGTTCGCGGCCAAGGTCGAGCGGGTAGCGGCGGGTCGCGCCGTCGTTGCGTTCACACACGGTCACCTCAGTCGCATTCTCACCGCCCGAATGCTGAACCTGCCAGCAAGCGGCGGCGCATCACTCTGGAACGACACCGCCAGTGTCGGAGTAATCAATGAGCACCGAGGCAAGCTGGTCCTGGTCGGCTGGAACCTCAGCGCGAAGTGACCGTCTGCGCAGCGCATATCCAATCGTCACGGCGATGAGCGCGATCACGCTGCCGTAGGCAAGGCTCCATTCGGCACCGATATTGTCCGCAATCCAGCCGGTGATCGGCGCCCCGATTGGTGTAGTTCCCAAGAACGCAACGGCAGAGAGTGCCAGCAGGCGACCACGCATGTCGGGCGGCGATTCTTGCTGCACGATTGCGTTGAGCCCTGCGATGAATGCGGCGCCACCAAAGCCAACCGGCAGCGCAAGCAGCAGCGCCGACCAGGCGTTGGGCGCCCATGCAAAGGCGATGCCGCTGACACCCAGCAGTAGTCCGTTGCCGAAGAACCAGTAGGTGGTCACCCTCACCCGAGCCCCCGTGAACAGCGAACCGATCATGCTGCCCAGACCGGTTGCGGCCAACAGGATTCCGAAGAACGGTTTGCTGTCGTATCGCACGTCGGCGATCTTCAGCAGCGAGACGCTGTAGTTGAAGGCGAAGGTGCCCACGACGGTGAAGGTGACGAACACAACCAGCAGCCGTCTGTCATGCAAGATGAACCGGAATGCATCGCGTACGGGTGTGCCACCGCGCTTTGCAGGCGGCGCGATGCGCAGCTTTGTGCGGTCGATGGCGACCAGCGGCCACAACATCGCGACGAACGACACGCCGTTGACGATGAACAGCCAGCCAGCACCAAGTGGACCCTTCAACGCGGCGGCCAACGCAGGCCCGACAATGCGCGATCCCGTCATCACGGCCGTGTTCAGCGAGATCGCGTTGGTGATCTCCTGCGGCTCCACCAATTCGATCACGAACCCACGACGCGCCGGATTGTCGAACGCACCGATGACGCCCAGCAGCAGCGACAGCCCGTAGACAACCGGCAGGGTCACAAGATCGAGCAGATACAACGCTCCCAGGGTCAGCGCTTGGGCGGCGAGCAAACTCTGCGTCAGCAACGCCATCGTGCGGTTGTCGCGACGGTCGGCCACGGCCCCCGCCCACACGCCGAGCAAGAGCATTGGTAGGAACTGGCAGAAGAGCGTGATTCCGACGTCGGCTGCACTGCCAGTCAGTTCGTACACCAGCAGCGACATCGCGGTCATCTGTATCCAGGTGCCGATGTTGCTGACCAGTAGGCCGATGAAGAACAAACGCGCGTTGCGATGTCTCAGCGAGCTGAACATCGGTGCGCGGGCCATCGGCGTCCTTTCTACCGCGCTCAGTCGCCGTTCAGCGGACCAAGATGGTGGCGTGCATCTCGCCGTCGACCATCCCGATGCACTGCTGACGGCTCTCGTCGAAGCAGGGCTAGTGCGCGGCGCTCGTGTTGGGCTGGCCGTCTGCCCCTCCGGCGACGTCGGGTTTGCCATCGGCGACGGATGCTTCTCGATATCTGGTCGCATCGCAGTCGAGGCCGTGACTCATCTTGACGACGCGCTGCGACCTCGCTGGGTGTGCTGGTCGAATGCAACAGCAACGGCCCTCCTGACTCCCGGCCTGCGGCTCGCTACGTGCTGGGACATCGTCGCGGTCCATCGGTTGCTGCGCGGCGGTTGGCGAGCCGACACCGGCCGCGTATGGGCGCAACTGCACGGGCTGGACCACCACAAGATGCCGGCCATGGGGCAGCTCAATCTGCTCGGCAGCGAGGGCGATGATGGTGGCGACAGCGAAGATCCGGTGAGGCCCGACAGTTACCTGCGCCCCGAATGGCTGGCGGGTGGATGGTCCGACACGGCACAGCGAGCCGCAGCGTGGGCCAAGGTTGCGTGGACGGCGGCTGAGATGCAGCAGGAGTTGCTCGATGGCTTGATGGCCGCAGGACAGGTGAAAGGCGATCCGTCAGCCACTGCCCGCTCCGAGTCAGCCGCCGAACTGTTGTGTGCGGAACTTGCGTCGGATGGATTACCGATCGATGTTGCAGCAGCCGAAGCACTCATCGCCTCGATGGTCGGCCCGCGGGCGGCGAACGATGCAGAGGCTGCCGAGGAGCGAGCGCGTCGCGACGAGGAAGTACTGCGGCATTTGCCTCCCGGGAGCGGCATCGATCTGCGCAGTCCGGCTGACGTGAAGAACATGCTGCGGCGCCTCGGCATCGATGTGCCCGACACCCGCGCATGGCGGCTCGAGCAACTGCGCGATGTCCACCCGGCGATCGAGGCGTTGTTGCATTGGCGCAAGGCCGAACGCGTGGCCACGACCTTTGGCTACGGATGGCTTGACGCCAAC
>JANOYI010000030.1:0-10101 GCA_031428795.1 Ilumatobacteraceae bacterium
ACTCGCGGACCTCGGCATCGCAATCACGAATGTTGTGCCGACAGCCAGCGCCCGGGCAGACGAGTTGACCAAGGCTCAGCTGCTCGCTGGCGGGCTGGCCTTGGAAGCCAAGGTGCGCGGCATTCGCCCGAGAGTCGTAGCGGTGCTTGGACTCACCGCGTATCGCGCGGCGTTCGACAGGCCGAAGGCTGCGGCTGGCAAGCAGCCCGACCTGATGGGGGACACGGAGCTGTGGGTGCTGCCCAACCCCAGTGGATTGAACGCGCACGAAACGGTGGCCACGCTCGCCGCGGCGTATCGGGAGGCGTGGGAATCAGCCGGTCGGGGCCTGGCGTAGTCGCACGCTGAGGCACGTCACGCAGCCTTCTAACTTGATGTATTCGCTGATGTCGACGGTGACGACATGCAGGCCGCGATCACGCAACATCTGCGCCGTTTGCGGGCAGTCCGCCGAGAGCAGCACAGTGTTCTCGTCGAGCAGGACAACGTGCGAACCAGACTCTTCGGGAACTGCGACGAAGTTCTCGAACAGCGACACATCGTCGACGGCCGGCGGCCACCCGATGATGGTGCCGTCGGGTAGCGCTGTGATAGCGGACTTGAGATGCAGCACTTTGGTCAGCGGCACGGTGACAACTGTGGCGCCAAGCGGCTCGAAGGCTGCTGCCACCTGCGCGATGCCTTCGAGGTTGGTGCGCCCACCGTTGCCGATGTAGATCGTGTCGCCCACCTTCAGCACATCGCCGCCGTCGAGGGTTCCCGGCGCTTCGATGGTGACGAGTCGATAGCCAAACGCGCGAACGGCATCCGCCGCCGCAGCAACTTCTGGCTTGCGTTCGTCGGCGCCCGGCCGCGCGATCACGGCCACGTCGCGGAACACCACCATCGTGTCTTCGATGAATGCCGAGTCCGGCAGCCCAGGCGCTGGAATGACCTCGGTGGTCGCCCACCCATTGGCCTCCAGTGCGGCGACATAGCCATCCCACTGCTGAACGGCCAGTTCGACATCGACCGGGGTGCGACCGATGTGGGTCACCAAGCCATCGGCGAGCCGAGGGCTGGGCCGACGGACCAACGCAAACCGAGTCATTCAGAACCACGTCTCATGACACACGACCCTTCGCCTGACGGCCCATGGCCTTGGCCATCTCCATCTTCACATCGCGCGTGGCCATCGCCTGACGCTTGTCGGCTTTCTTGCGACCACGTGCCACCGCAATCTCTACCTTGACCTTGCCGTCTTTGAAGTAGAACGACATTGGGATGAGGGCCAAATGCTCGACCGCCAACTCGTGCGCCAGGCGGTCGATCTCGCGCCGATGCATGAGCAGCTTCCGAGCGCGATCAGGGTCGTGTGCGCCGATGCCGTGGGCGAACTGGTATGGCGGAATGTGCACACCGTCCAGCCACACCTGGCCGTTGATGATGCGCGCGAAAGAGTCGGCCACCTGGGCGTGCCCCTCGCGCAGCGACTTCACCTCGCTGCCACTGAGCACGATGCCTGTCTCGAACGTTTCGAGAATGTCGTAGTCGCGGTGCGCGCGCCGATTGCTGGCGACGAGCTTGCGCCCAGCTGGGTTGGTGCGATCACGGGGAGGGGCCATGGGAGGCACCAGGGTAGCGGTACCCTTCCGACGCAATGCCGCCCGTTTTTGTGAGCCCGTCTTCGTCGTCCACGCTGTCGTTCACCTCCCAGGCGTACGCCGAGATGATCGGCGACGCCTATGACGGCTATCCGCTCGAGGCATGCGGCCTGCTGGTCGGCAACGGCAGCAAGGTCCATCGGTTCGTCGGCTGCACCAACGAAGCCGCCTCCGCTCGGGTTTATTCGATCCCAGGTAAGGAACTGCTGCGTGCCGAAATGGCAGCCGAGGACGAAGGCCTCGAGATCATCGGGGTCTTCCACAGCCACACTCACAGTGAGCCGTACCCCAGCCCGACCGATGTTGCCCAGGCGCCCGACCCCGGCTGGTTCTACGTCATCGTCAGCCTCAAGCGCGAAGCGCCTGAACCTCGCTGCTACCGCATAGTCGACGAGTCGATCGCGGAAGTGCCGATCACCGTCGGCTGAACTGGCTGACTGCCGATTAGAATCCCGACCACCTAGGTCGACTACTTGCATCGGCCGGCTACTCGCGAAGGGTGCTCCGGATGAGCGCGAACGGAATCATCAACGGATCGGTCCTCGACCTCATCGGCAACACGCCAATGGTCGATGTCAGCAACCTGTCTCCGAACCCACGCGTTCGCATCGTTGCCAAGCTGGAAAGCCAGAACCCCTTTGGCTCGGTGAAGGACCGCATTGCTCGCCAGATGATCCTGCAGGCTGAGATCGATGGTCTGTTGACGCCCGGCCAAACGATCATCGAGCCGTCGTCGGGCAACACGGGAATCGCACTTGCTGCAATCGCTCAGATGCGCGGCTACCCGATCAAGATCCTGATGCCGACGAGTGTCTCCATCGAGCGTCGTCAGATGCTCGAGGTCTTTGGAGCCGAGGTCATTTTCACGCCCGGTGAGGAAGGCAGTAATGGCGCCGTCAAGCGCGCCCAGGCAATGGCTGCCGAGCACCCCGAGTGGTGTTTCCTCTATCAGTACGGCAACGACAACAATCCCCGAGCGCACTACACCGGCACTGGCCCCGAAATCTTTCGCGACTGCCCCGACATCACGCACTTCGTCGCCGGCCTCGGCACCAGTGGCACGCTGATGGGTACCGGCAAGTTCCTCAAGGAACAGAATCCCGACATCAAAATCATCGCAATCGAGCCTCCGTTGGGCGAACGGGTGGAGGGTTTACGGAATCTTGACGAGGGCTACATTCCGCCGCTCTTCGAGAGCTGGCACGGCTTCGAACTGCTCGATCGCAAGCGAGTGGTGCGGCCGCGCGAGAGCCTGGAGTGGACTCGCCGCTTGGTCAACGAATGTGGTGTCTTCGCTGGTATCTCGTCTGGCGCAGCACTTGCCGGCGCCGCGAAGGTTGCGAGCGAAATCACGGAGGGTGTCATCGTGTTCATTGTGTGTGACGGTGGATGGAAGTACCTCAGCACCGGCGCCTACACGGACGACCTCGATGCTGCCGAGGCCAAAGCCGAATCGATCATCTATTTCTAGCGAGTGGCCTCGTCTGGTCTGAGACAGGCGCCTAAGCTATGCCGCTACCGGAGTCGGGACTTTTGGAGTGAGTATGCGCGGTTCAAAGATTCTGCTGGCTGTCGCCTGCGTGGTAGGGCCGGTGGCAGTTCCAACGGTTGCGGTGGCCGGTACCGTCGCCCGTGCGCCCTCCTCAACCCCTGTAGTGACTGGCCCGCCACACGTCGCGGCGGTTGCACCAGCTGGTGCATCGAAGTACGTGGCAGTCCCGCCGCAGCGCCTGGCAGACACCCGTCCGAGCCTTGCTTTCGGGTACTCCAACGTGTCGTCGAACGTGATTCGCGTCAAGGTCCTCGGCCGCAGCGTTGCCATTCCCTCGGACGCGACCGCAGCCGTGCTCAACGTCACGATCGCCGGCTCCAGCGCCTGGGGCTTCGTCACTGTCTTCCCGGCTGGCGGCGCAGTTCCCGATGCCTCCAATGTCAACGCCGACGGCCCCGGACGTGTCGTCGCAAACCTCGTGCACGTCAAGCTCGGCGCGGACGGCTCTGCCGATATCTATCGCAGCACGACGATGGGTCTGGTCGTCGACCTGGTTGGTGTCTATGTGCCGGTGCCAGCGGGTGGCCCAGGGTCGAACGGCGGGCGCCTGATCACACGAGCGGCCGGCGCCCTGCGTGTCCTCGATACTCGCAGCGAGGCACCTCTCGGCGTCGGACAGCTTCGAAGTGTCGACGTCACTGCGGCCGAGGTGCCTGCATCTGCTTCAGCCGTCGTAGTGAACCTCACCATCGTCGAGGCACGCATTGGCTTTTGGTCGGCGATCCCCGATGGTCAGACCTACGGGGGCACCAGCTCACTCAATGCGGACCGCGATAATCAAACGCGGGCCGGACAGGCGATCGTCAACCTGTCTGGCACTGGACGATTCAACGTGTACACGGAGAACGGCGGACATCTACTCGTCGACGTGGTGGGTTACTTCACCGGTGCCGCCGAGCCAGTCACGTCCCCCGATGGACTCTTTGTGGCGTCCTCCCCGCTACGCATGTTCGACACACGTCAACTTCGCGTACTTGCCCCGTGGAGCGGCAGCACCTACGAGTTCGGTGTGGGCAACCCTGGAAGTATCCAGGTTGCGGCCGTCGTGACGAACCTCACTGCCACGTCACCGTGGGATCGCGGCTTCGTCACTGCCTATCCCGCGAGGTTGGGCAGGCCAAATGCCTCCAACCTCAACATCAGCGCGGTCCCCCAGACCATCGCGAATCACGCGATCGTGCGCGTCAGCACCTCTGGAGTTGCCCTCTTCACTCAGGGCGGCTCCCACCTGATTGCCGATATCGCTGGTTGGTACCTTGGTCCGCCGAGTTCGACGACACAGGCACCGCCAGCGAATCCGGTGTACACGCCAAATCCGGCGTCTTCGGTGTACATACCCAAAATCGGCGTGCACGTTGCCATCAAGGCCGGCGGCGGAAGCCTCGACTACATCGCCAACCAGGGTTACGCAGCCACATGGAGCGACATCAACAAGGTGGCGACACCGGGCAACCTGATGCTCTTCGGTCACCGCACCACGGGTTCAGCGCCATTTCGTCATATCAATAACCTGAACATCGGCGACACGTTCAGCATCCTCGGTAGCGACGGTCACTGGTATCAGTACGAGGTGATGCACAAAGGGGTGACCACGCCGAACTACGCAAAGATTCAGGCGCTGGCGGCTCCCTTCGGGCCGGTGACGGCTCAGCTGGTCGCATGCTCGAAGCTCGATGGTTCGGCTACCAGCACTTCGTATCGGCTCGTGGTCACCGGACGGCTGGTTTCCGTCACCTGAGCGGCCGCGCCGGACTGATCGTTCAGGCTCTCCCCAGAACCATCAGCAGGATTCCGCCCGTCACGATTGCAGCGGCGGTGATGCGCCGGCGGTGGTCCCCCTCGCCGAGGTACTTCCATCCGACGAGGGCGGCCAGCACGACGCTTGATTCGCGCAGTGCCGTGACGTATCCCAGTGGCGCGTGCTGGGTGGCGACCAACACCATCCCGTAGGTGACGGCGGTTGCTGCGCCGGTCAGCACTGATGGTCGCCAGCGCTCGCGCAGCACGGCCGTCATGTCGCCTCGCCTGCCGGTCGAAAGTCCAAATATTGTGTTCGACAATGCCCCGCCAACCATCGTCGCGAAGATGTACGCAAAGGTGTCGAGCTGAGTGCGGGCGCCGGCTGCGTCAAACACCGAGTAGACGCCAATGGTCAGCGACACCGCGAGTGCAATGACCAGGTTCCCGCCAGTTGCGCCCACGGCCAGCAACGAGAGTCCACCGACAATGACAACGATGCCAGCGACGTGCCACGCCGTCAGCTGGTCCGACAGGAAGAGCACGCCGCCGATCGCGGCGAGCGCCGCACCGCCGCCACGAGCCACCGGATAGCTGACGGAGAAATCGCCAACGGTGTACGCCTTCGCCAGCAGCCACGTGTACGGCAGGTGCACAGCACCGCTGAGCGCGGCGAACATGTACGCCTTGCCCGGCAACCCGAACAGGATGTGATTGCCGATGGCCAACGGCAGGCACATCAGGCCGGCCATGAAGAACTGCGCCCACAGCACCATGTAGCGGTCGCCGGTGGCGCGCTTGGCGATGAAGTTCCAGCCGGCGTGAAGCACAGCCGCGCTGAGTGCGAGGACGGTCGCGAGCAGCATGCTTGCTTAGGCCGAGGCGGCGGAGGCGGCGGAGGCAGGGCGTGGCTTTTTCATCCACTGGCGCCCGAAGAGGTAGATCACCGGCAAGGTGAAGAGCAGCGGCCCGATGAACGCCAGCGGTCGGTACAGCCACCACCACAGCGTTGGCTCGCGGGCCTCGTTGCGATTGCCGGCGAGCGCGTACCGCGCGGCGCGGTGCAGTGCCATACCGGTGGTGTGAAAAAGGAACAGTGGCATTGAGAATCTGTTGATGGTCTCGTTCACCTGAGCCCAGCGCGGGCGTAGCAGCCATACCTCGACACGTGGCCGGATGACCTCCGCGAACCCTGCTTGAAAGGCAACGAGCGCCACAATGCAGAGCGTCGGTGGTGCCATGTTGGACGTCTCGCCGGGCACGCCGACCATGGAACCCGGGTAAAGGTCGCTGGCGACCAGTCCGGCCAGCGCCGCGAGGCCGGCCCACAGCAGGGTCCAGTCGGCGCGCCGGGTGGCGGCAACGAGTCGTTCGTAGAAGAAGCCCAACTGGTGGCACAAGGCCCACACCGCGATCATGTTGATGATGCCCAGCCACTCGTGCCCAAACTGGAAGCGCAGGATGTCGACCGCTCCAGCGATGGTGGCCAAAAACACGAGCACGATCGTGTCCCATCGTTCATGCAACCACAGGAACAGGGGCAGCAGTGCGATGAGCATCAGGTAGACACCCATGAACCAGAGCGGGCTGACGACGAGAAGCACGGCCTTCCCGATCCAGCGCAGGTCGAAGATCGCGCCGAGTGCGATGCCAAAGCCAACCCAGACGCCCAGCAGCGTGAGCGTCGGAACTGCCAAACCGCGCATGCGTCGCAGAACGAATTGGTTGAGATGCTGACCTTGTGCCTGCGCGCGGCGCCAGGCGACGAGGTGCGAGTAGCCGCCGACGTAGAAGAACAACGGCATGACCTGTAGCAGCCACGTGACAGCCCACAGGCCGGTTGTGAAGCCGATGGGGTTGGTTGCGTGTGGGCCGTCGTCTTTCCAGATGACGATGGTGAACACCCAGTGCCACGCCACGACGACCAGCAGGCTGAACGCTCGCATGAAATCGACGTAGCTGTCGCGGTGCGCTGGCGCTACGACTGTCGCGGGTGCAGTGCTTCCCCCGTCGGTCACGAGTTACCCTCGACTCGTGGCGACTGATGCATGGCCCGAGCGTAGGCGCTGGCAGCTGGTCGTCGGCGGAGTGATCGCCACGCTCACGGTCGCCAACGTGATGTCGAACCGAGTACTGCCGTCCTGGGTGTACGTGCCATGGAGCTTGGCCGTGGCATTGGCGATCGTGTTGATTGCACGCCAATCGGTGTCGCTAAAGGTGATGGGTTTCACCGAATGGTGGCGCGGGGCTGCATGGGGTGGCGTGTTGTTCGTACTGACAGCGCTTGTTCTCGGGGTCGGCGCGTTCATGCCGGTGTTCAGCGAGATGTACCACGACCGTCGTGTCGACGGCGGCACAGGGACGTGGATCTACCAGTCCTTCATCCGCATTCCATTGGGAACGGTCGTGTTGGAGGAGACCGCCTTCCGAGCGGTGCTGCCAGCATTGTTCGCCGTGCGCTGGGGCGTACTGCGCGGGTGTGTCGTCGCGTCGGCGTGCTTCGGGTTCTGGCACGTGCTGCCCTCCCTTGGTCTTACAGAGGTGAACCCGGCCGCAACCCGTATCTTCGGTTCGGGCACCGTCGGAGTTCTGGCGGGGGTCGTGTTCGCTGTCGTCGGTACGGGCTTCGCCGGACTGTGGTGGTGCTGGATTCGGTATCGGGCGCGCAGTGTTTTGGCCACGATGATCGCGCACGTTGCGAGCAACTCGGTGGCGTACACGATCGCCTGGTTCGTGACCCGCTGAGTAGTCTTTCGGCGATGGATCGGCCAATCGGGATGTTCGACAGTGGGTTCGGCGGGCTCACCGTTGCCCGCGCTGTCATCGATCTCCTGCCGCACGAGCACCTGGTGTACATCGGCGATACCGGTCGCTACCCGTACGGTCCGCGACCTCAGGCGGAGGTACGCGAGTTCGCCCATCAGATTGCCTGGAGCTTGGTCAAGGAATACGACGTGAAGGCGATTGTGGTGGCCTGCAACACCGCATCTGCGGCCGCGCTCGACGAGCTGGAAGCGGAACTACCCGTGCCGGTGATCGACGTGGTAGCGCCCGGTGCGCGAGCACTGGTGAAGGCCACACGCAGCGGCAAGGTTGGTGTGATCGGCACTGTTGGCACTATCCGGTCGGGCGCGTACGAGCGCGCAGTTGCGGCCACCGAAGTCGATGTGCAGCTGACTGCCGCAGCGTGCCCTGGCCTCGTGGAGTTCGTCGAGCGCGGCCAGACCAGCGGCGAGGAAGTGCAGATCCTGGCCGAGCGTCTGCTGGCACCCGTCGTCGATGCCGGTGTCGACACGCTGCTGCTCGGGTGTACGCACTATCCGTACCTCGAGTCGGTCATCGCCGAAGTGATGGGCCCCGACGTCACGCTGGTGAGCAGCGCAATCGAGACCGCGCTCGTTGCCAGCGACGAACTACGCGCCGGCGGGCTGCTGCGCGCCGACGACGGCGACCCGGCGCAGCACCGCTTTCTGTCCAGCGGCGACATCTCCTGGTTCGCGGACCTCGGCGGTCGCCTGCTCGGCCCAGAACTCCGCAACGCCGCTCAGTGGCACAACGCCTAATCCGTTCCGCACACACATTTCCTACCGAAGAGAGAACACAATGTCCCGTCCCGACGGCCGTGCCGATGACGAACTGCGCCCGATTTCCTTCGAGCGCGACTACACCGAGATGGCGGCCGGCAGCGTGCTGGTGACGTTCGGCAAGACGCGCGTACTGTGCACCGCCAGCATCGACGAGAGCGTGCCGCGCTGGATGAAGGGCAGCGGAAAGGGCTGGGTCACCGCCGAGTACTCGATGTTGCCCGGCGCCTCGCCCGAGCGCATCGATCGCGAAGCGGCAAAGGGCAAGCAGAGCGGCCGCACCGTCGAGATTCAGCGGTTGATCGGGCGCGCTCTGCGGGCCTCGTGCGACATGAAACTGTTGGGTGAGCGCCAGGTGATTGTGGACTGCGACGTGTTGCAGGCCGATGGCGGCACTCGCACAGCCAGCATCTGTGGCGGCTATCTGGCGCTGCACGATGCCCTGACCCGGCTGGTGCAGAACAAGGCGATCAAGCAGCATCCGTTGCACTCGTACGTATCGGCCATCAGTGTCGGCATCGTCGGCGGCGTGCCGGTGCTCGATCTCCCCTATGTCGAAGACAGCACGGCAGAGGTCGACATGAACGTCGTCGTGTTGGGCCAGCCAGGCGATGAGCCGAAGTTCGTGGAAGTGCAAGGCACCGCTGAGGGTGCTGCCTTCAGTCGCGGCGAACTGGAAGCACTGCTGGGCCTGGCCAGCAAAGGTCTGGAGGAAATCATCGACCTGCAGGCGTTGCTGGTGGCCGACGAACCAACAGCACGCGCGTTGGGCCGATGAGCGCGCTGCCACAACTGGTCAGTGCAACGGCCAACCCGCACAAGGTTGCCGAGATCGCGGGCATCCTCGGCGGGTTGGTCGATCTGGTCCCGCGCCCCGCCGACATCCCTGAGGTCGTCGAGGATGCGGGCACATTGGAAGGCAACGCTCGCTTGAAGGCGGCCTCCATCTGCGCGGCCACCGGCCTTCCCGCAGTCAGCGACGACACCGGATTGTTCGTCGTGGCGCTCGACGGCGAACCCGGCGTCGAAACCGCGTACTACGCCGGACCGCACGCCACCTACGCCGAGAACCGGGCCAAGCTGTTGCAAGTGTTGGACGGTGTCGAGGACAGGCGAGCAGCGTTCCGCACGAAGGTGATGGTGGTCTGGCCCGACGGTCTCGAACTCTGCGTCGAGGGTGTGTGCGAGGGCACCATCGCCACCGAAGAGCGCGGCGATCGCGGCTTCGGTTTCGACCCGCTCTTCATTCCTGATGACGGTGACGGCCGCACGTTCAGTCTGATGTCGGACTCTGAGAAGAACGAGATCTCACATCGCGGTAGAGCGTTCGTCGCGCTCGTCAACGCGTTGCGTGAGCAAGCAACCTTCGAGCCCGGCTGAGGCTCTGTGTCCGACGTGGAGGGGGCTGCGTCGCACATCGAGATCGAAGCTGTTCGCGCGCCGTCGGCAAATGACCTGGGTTTTGTCGAGATGCTCGGCGCCGAGCTGCCCCGACTGCAACGGGTTGCAAGGCTGCTCGTCGGCGCGGGTGAGGCGGCGGACGACTTGGTGGCCGAGGCCATTGCGCGCACGCTGCCGAAATGGC
>JANOYI010000031.1:0-21429 GCA_031428795.1 Ilumatobacteraceae bacterium
TCGACGATATTGAAGGTGCACGCCACCGGCTGACACTGTTCCTCGCGCAGTACTGGGGCGGCCCGACGACGTACATGGAGGAGCGTGGCCACCCCAAGCTGCGTATGCGACACATGCCCTTTCACGTCGGGCCGAACGAGCGCGATCACTGGCTCCTACACATGGCCGCAGCTGTCGAGCAGGTGCCGTCGTCGCCCCAGATTCGCGAGGCGTTGATGGCCTACTTCGTGCCATCCGCCGAGCATCTGCGCAACGACACCGGGCTACCGATCAGCAGCGCTCGCACTCGTTGAACGGAGATGCCAGCACGCGATCGCGGTTGCCGCAGCAACGTTGAGCGAATCCACTCCGTCCTGCATTGGGATGCTGACTCGATGAGTGGCCGCCGTCATCGCCTGGGGTGTGAGGCCGGCGCGCTCGGAGCCGACGATGACGGCCATTCTCCTTGCGAACGGAACCTGATCCAGTGGGAGGGCGTCAGCGGCCGGAGTGAGCGCATAGACGACAACGCCCTGTGCGGTCAACGCACCAATGGCGGTTGCGACGTCGTTGGTGCGTGCATGGGGGAGATGCAGAGAGTGACCCATGCTCACCCGCAGCGCCCGGCGCGCGAGCGGGTCGGCGCTGGTGCCGTCGAGTAGTAGACCGTCCCAACCTAGGGCGAGTGCATTGCGCGCGATGCTGCCGATGTTGACCGGATTGTCGACGGCTTCGACGATCACCAGTCGGTTCGCCGTCGCCACTAGGTCGGCAACGGTGGCGCGCGGCGGGCGCAGAAAGAGCGCAACGACGCTGTACGGCATTCCGAGCTTTGTGATTGCTGCGCGCAGTCGCTCGCCGCCGGAGTAAATGGGAACCAGCTCGGCGAGGCGTTCGACAATCGCAGGCGGGTGTTTGGCATCAACGAGTGCCATCACCGGTATGCAGCCGGCCTCTAATGCCCGCTCGACGACGAGGTCGCCTTCGGCCATGAACAGGCCGTCACCGCCGTCGTCGCGGCGCTGTGCGCGACTCGTGAGTCCGCGCTCGTTCAGTCGAAATGGCGCAACTCGCGGGTCGTCGGGGTCGTCGATGACGATCACCATCGGCGTACCGTCAGTAGTGCCAGGGATACGGGCTCCAGTCGGGGTCGCGCTTCTCGAGGAACGAGTTGCGACCCTCCTCTGCCTCGTCGGTGCCGTAGGCCAGCCGCGTGGCCTCGCCTGCGAAGATCTGTTGGCCGACCAAGCCGTCGTCGATCATGTTGAAGCTGTACTTCAGCATGCGCTGGGCAGTCGGGCTCTTGCCGTTGATCTCCTTCGCCCACTGCAGCGCAGTCGATTCGAGTTCGGCGTGCGGCACCGAAGCGTTGACCATGCCCATGCGATAGGCGTCGTCGGCGGTGTACTCGCGTCCGAGGAAGAAGATCTCGCGGGCAAACTTCTGCCCGACCTGGCGTGCGAGGTAGGCGCTGCCGAAGCCACCGTCAAAGCTGGCCACGTCGGCGTCGGTTTGTTTGAAGCGTGCGTGCTCGGTGCTGGCCAGCGTCAGGTCGGCTACTACGTGCAGGCTGTGTCCTCCGCCGGCTGCCCAACCGGGAACCACGCAGATGACGACCTTGGGCATGAAGCGGATGAGCCGCTGCACCTCCAGAATGTGCAGCCGACCGGCGCGGCCAGGCTCAATCGAGGCAGCGGTATCTCCATCGGCATACTTGTAGCCGTCCTTGCCACGGATGCGCTGGTCGCCGCCACTGCAGAACGCCCATCCGCCGTCCTTGGGGGACGGGCCGTTGCCGGTCAGAATCACGCAGCCGACGTCGGTGCTCATCCGGGCGTGGTCGAGGGCGGTGTACAGCTGGTCGACCGTACGCGGCCGAAAGGCGTTGCGCACTTCCGGGCGGTTGAAGGCGATGCGGACGGTGCCGTGCTCGACGCTGCGGTGGTACGTGACGTCGTCGAATGTAAAGCCTGGGACCTGCTGCCAAGCGGCAGGGTCGAAGATCTCGGAGACCATGCCGCCACTCTACGGAAGTGCGCCCGCGCCATCCCACCTTCCCCGAACCTGTCGCGGCGCCGACCACCAAGATTGGTGGTCAGACCCGCGACAGGAACGGGGAAACGGGGGCGGTGCTACGTTCTCTCCATGCCGCACGCAGCGATCAACGGTCAGAGCATCTACTTCGAAGACACCGGTGGCGATGGCCCGGCGGTGGTGCTCGCACACGGGTTCCTGATGGACCACGAGATGTTCGCACCGCAGGTCGCAGCACTGCGCGATCGGTACCGGGTGATCACCTGGGACGAGCGCGGGTTCGGCCTCACCGAGTACGACGGCGAGCCCTTCACCTATTGGGACTCGGCGAGCGACTGTCTTGGCCTCATGGACCATCTCGGACTGGAGGCAGCTGTCGTGGGCGGAATGAGTCAGGGCGGCTTCCTTTCGCTGCGGGCAGCCCTCACCGCTCCAGAGCGGGTGAGGGCGCTGATCCTGCTGGACTCAGGCGCAGCGCTGGACAGTCCCGAGCAACTTGCGGGCAACCAGGGCATGGTCGATATGTGGCTGTCCGTTGGACCCGTTGATGACCTTGCCAACGCGGTCGCCACCATCATCATTGACGATGCCGACGAGAACCCGAAGTGGATCGCCAAGTGGCAGGCAACGCCGAAGGAAGCGCTCACCGAGCCCGCGCGCTGCCTACTGACCCGTGACGATGTCAGCCCGCGCCTCGGGGAGATCACCTGCCCCGCACTGGTTGTGCACGGCACCGAGGACACGGCTCTCACGATGGCCCATGCGGAGGAGATGGCGGCGGCACTTGTCGGATGCGACGGCGTGGTCAAGGTCAGCGGCGCGCATGCTGCGAACCTGACGAACCCCAAGCCGGTCAACGCAGCGATTCTCGACTTCCTCGCTGGTCTGCCCGCGTGATGTCGCTACAGATCTTTGGCGTCGGTCGTCTGCCGGAGATCGAGCCAGGGGCCGACTTGGCCAGCTCCATCCTGCGCGCCGCTGCCGACCAAGGGCAGCCTCTCGCCGATGGCGACGTGGTGGTGGTGACCTCCAAAATCGTGTCGAAGGCGGAGGGCCGTACGGTCGAACTGGCCGAGATCGAGCCGTCGCAGTTTGCTCGCGACTGGTCGGCTCAATGGGGCAAGGACCCGGCCGTCACCGAGTTGGTCCTTCGCGAGTCGAAGCGGGTGGTTCGTCAGGTCGGCCCCATCATGATCACGGAAACGCATCACGGCTTCGTGTGCGCCAACAGTGGCATCGACCAGTCGTCATCCGGCGCGCATGGCAGGGCCGTCCTGCTGCCGTTGGATTCTGACGATTCAGCTCGTCGCATTCGGGCAGGTTTCGCCGCCGAGGGTGTCAACGCTGCGGTCATCATCTCGGACACATTTGGGCGTGCGTGGCGTGAAGGGCAGACCGACATCGCCATCGGCATCGCGGGTATGCAGCCGATCCTCAGCTACATCGGTCAGGTCGACCCGCACGGTCACGAGTTCATGGTGCAAGCGCTGTGCACCGCCGACGAGTTAGCTGGCGCGGCGGAACTGGTGAAGGGCAACCTGTCACGGGTTCCGGTTGCGGTGATCCGCGGTTACGCCTGGGAGCAGGACGACTTGGCCACAATCGCGCCGGTGTTGCGCGACCAGAGCCGCGATCTGTTCAGATAGCGCCATGAGCGACGTCGAACTCTCCCGCACCATCGCCGCAAGTCCCGAGCGGCTGTACGAACTGATCAGCGATCTGCCGCGGATGGGCGAGTGGTCACCGGAGAACGACGGCGGCAAGTGGCTGAAGGGTGCAACCGGCCCAGCCGTGGGCGCCAAGTTCAAGGGCAAGAATCACAACGGTTGGCGCCGCTGGAGCACGATTGCGACGGTCGTCACCGCTGACCCCGGCCGTGAGTTCGCGTTCGACGTGAAAGCAGCGGGCCTGAAGGTGGCGCGTTGGGGATATCGCCTTGCGTCGGACGAGGGTGGCACTGAAGTGACGGAGTACTGGACTGACCATCGCTCACTGCTCATCGGCAAGATCACCGGGCTAGCCGCTGGAGCTCGCGATCGCAACTCCCACAATCGTGCCGGCATGGAAGTGACGCTGGAACGGCTGGCGGCAGCCGTCGCACCGACGTGATCTAGACCGTCAGCGGGTGTGAGCGGAAGAACTGCCACATGATGTCGCTGGCAGAGATCGTCATCGTGGTGTGCCCCACGAAGTCGACGATGCTGGCGGAGAACGCGCTGCCCGGCCATGCGTGGCCTCCGCCGTCCACGCGGTAGAGCAGTGCATCGGCGCCCCGTGCGCAGTCCCAGGTGAGGAGGGTGACGTCCTCGGTCACCGTTGACTCGGTGGGTTCCGCAGCATTGCAACCGTTCCGCGTGGCCCACGCGCCGGTCATCTCTGGCACAGACTCGGCGGCGGGTGCAGCTACGACCGAGCCATCACCGAGCGAGCCCTCACCTGACGGATTCGGAAGGCCAGCTACCTTCGGGCCATACCCGCCATCGAAGGCGAGGTACTGGTCGTTTGTGCCGTGGAAGGCGACGATCGGTACGGGGCGGCTGAACTCGCAGCCCTTCGGGTTTCGGACTCCGGCCACGGCGGCGGCGGCCGCCACGCGGTCGGAGAGTGCACAGGCCACGGACGACGTCATCATTGCGCCGTTCGACATGCCGGCGAAGAAGATCCGGTTGGTGTCGACGCACAGTGTTGCTTCCGTCTCGTCCAGCAAGGCGGTCAGCCACTTGATGTCATCGCTCGCGAGCGTCGTTTCCCACAGTGCAACTGGGCGCTCGACCTGTGGCTCGATCGTGATGAACCGATGAGCATCGCCGTACACCGGCAAGTCCGACATCAAGACCTGTATGGCTGCAGGCTGCGACCATCCGTGCAGGTCGAACACGACCGGCAGCGGTGTTGCGCCGTCGTACGCCGGGGGAAGGTGGCGGATGATTGTGCCGGCCAGTCCAGCGGCTACGAACGGCAGTGTTGCGTCGGGTTCCAGGCCTTCGCTGTCTGCCTTGCATGCTGGTGTCGGCGCAGGGGCGAGCAGTCCTCCGGGCGTGATGAAGTCGTTCACCGCCTGCACACCCTGCGCAGGGAAGTTGATGTTCAAACCGGCGATTCCCTGCTGCAGGAACGCAAGGTACGCGTCGTAGTTCTCCAGACGACGGTCATTCGGCCACACCCAGATTGGGTATCCGTCGGCCTTCGACCGCTCGATGAGTTCCGTAGTGATCACGACGAGGCCGGAGAATTCAGGCGGCAATTGCAGAATGCGCATTCCGTCGGGGATTGGGGTGTTTTCCAGCACGTATGCAGTCAGAACGCCGAGGCCCGGCGCCACCTCGATGTCGGGAGCAATGCTGTGAACGTACGACACGATCGCGTCGTCGAATGAGGCGACGACCGAGGCGTCCGCGCGACCGAGTTCGTTGAGTTCGAGCACCAATTGGTCGGCTGCAGCCTCGGCGGCGGGCCCGGTGCCCTTGATCTCGATGTTCAATGGAATGTCGGGAAATCGTTCGACGAGCTGGCGGAACGTGGGGGTTGCGAAGTCGTCCGCCATGTAGCCGGCAGGAGGTGGGCGTTCGCCGGTACGGATACTGCGGTACAGGTAGTCGGCCTCGGGTTGGTCGGTGCAGGCGCCGCACCCGGCGGTGAACCAGTAACCGGCGTCGAGCACTGCGATCTCTTCATACGTCAAGTCGGCGACGGCGCCGGTGCCATTGGTGGTGCGGTCGACGGTGTCGTCGTGTTGGATGAGCAATACGCCGTCCTTGGTCAGCAGCACGTTCAGATCGAGCATGTCCACGCCAGCCTTCACGCTCTCGCCGAACGCAAAGAGCGTGCTGGCCGGGAACTCGTCCTCACCTGCGGTGTGTGCGATCACAATTGGCCGGTCGAGTTCCAGTAGTTCGTCGATGGTTGCCGCGTATTGTGCTGGCGGCTCGGTGGTCGTGGTCGCTTCGGGTACGGAGTCGACCACGTCGGTACTGGCGACCGTGGTCGGGCTAGCTGCCGACTCAGTCGAGGCATCGCCGCCACCATCGGAGCAGGCTGCGAGAAGAACAATGGAGCAAGCAAAGGAGGCGAGGCGTCTCACCCCTGGAGCTTCGCGTACTCGACTGCAATCGCTGCGGCCGTGGCTGCGTTATTGCGCACCAAGGCCAGGTTGGCCACCAGGCTGCGGCCGTCGGTGCGTTCGACGATTCGCTTGAGCAGAAAAGGAGTCACATCTTGGCCACTGACCCCTTGCACGCCGAGCTCGTTGAGTGCTTCCTCGATGAACGCGCTGATCTCTTCGGCAGGAATCTCGTCGGCCTCCGGAATCGGATTGGCGATGCTGATTCCGGTGGTGAGACCGAGCACATTCCAGTTGGCGTGCAGAACGCCTGCGAGCGCGGCAGCTCCGTCGACGCGTCGAGGTGCAGGCAGACCGCTGACGCGACTGTAGAACGAGGGGAAGTCGTCGCTGCCGTTGACGACCACCGGGACACCTAGCGTCTCGAGTCGTTCGAGAGTGAGGCCGATATCGAGAATGCTCTTGATGCCCGCAGAGACGACGGCCACCGGGGTGACGGCCAGCTCGGTGAGGTCGGCGGATACATCGAGACTGGTGGCCGCACCGCGGTGCACACCACCAATGCCGCCAGTTGCGAACACGCGAATGCCGGCCAACGCAGCAATACGCATCGTTGCCGCGACCGTGGTTGCGCCCGTTGCACGCGTCGCGATGAGCCATGGAAGGTCGCGCGTGGTGGCCTTGTGGACACCCTGCTCGGTGGCCAACCGTTCCAGCTGTGCGGGGGAGAGGCCGACGCAGCACTCGCCATCGATCACAGCGATGGTGGCGGGTATTGCGCCGTTGCTCCGCACGATTCCTTCGACCTCGATGGCCATCTGCACGTTCTGCGGGTAGGGCATTCCGTGGCTGATGATGGTGCTCTCCAGCGCCACCACAGGCTGGCCGGCAGCCAGTGCCTCGGCCACCTCGGGCAGAACGGCCAATGTCGTTGAGTGTGCGGTCGGCTGGCTGGTCATCGGGCTCCCCAACTAAAAGTCTGCTTGAACAACTTGAGGCATACAAATGCCTCCGCCTCCATGATGTCGTCTCTGCCGCGCAAACGCGACAGCAACGTGAGGAGATGAGCGTCGTCGTCGGCGACCACCTCGAACATAAGGTCATAGCGTCCGGCGGTGGCCACCAGATACTCGACCTCCTCCATCGCCGAGAGGGCGGCGGCGGTGGTCTCTGCGTCGCCACTGACCCGTGCGCCAACCATCGCCACCCGTCGCACGCCCAACGACAGCGGGTCGGTCACGGCCACGATCTGCATGACACCCGCGTCGGTGAGTCGTTGCACCCGCTGGCGGATTGCACCCTCGGTGAGACCTACCTCGGCGGCCACCTTGGTGAAGGCCATCCGTCCGTCCGCTTGCAGCAATTCGATGATCGTCCGATCTGTGTCGTCGAGCCGGGCGGCGCTCATCGAACTGTCACCGGCGAGCCCTCGCCGTGATGGCGAGGCGTACCTTGCCGAATCGCGAACTCGCGGCTGGCGTCGGTGAGCGCTGTTCGCAGCGTTTTCTCGATGAACGCGAACTCCTCTTCGCCCGCGATCAGTGGTGGCGACAGGGTGATCACTGGTTCGCCGCGGTCGTCGGCTCGGCAGATCAGACCGGCTTCGTACAGCCTCGGCGAGAGGTAGCCACGCAGCAACCATTCTGCTTGTTCGTCGGTGAACACGCCGCGGGTGGCTTTGTCGGGCACTAGCTCGATGGCGAGGAAGTAGCCGTCGCCGCGCACGTCGCCGACGAGCGGGATGTCGAGCAGTCCTTCGATGAGTTGCTTGAATCTGGCTTCGTTGGCGAGCACGTGCCCGCACGTGTCCTCGCGCTCGAAGATGTCGAGGTTGGCATTGGCGACAGCGCACGAGACCGGGTGAGCACCGAACGTCTGTCCCTGCATGAAGGTGGTGGTGTCGTTGAGGAAGGGTTCGGCCAAGCGATCGCTGATCATCACGCCGCCCAGCGGCGCGTAGCCGGACGTGACCCCCTTGGCGAACGTGATCATGTCGGGCTGGTAGCCGTAGCGCTGGCTGCCGAACATGTGCCCGAAGCGACCGAACGCGGAGATGACCTCATCGCTGACCAGCAGAATGTCGTACTCGTCGCAGATCTCACGAACTCGTGCCCAGTATCCATCGGGCGGGGTGAACGCACCGCCGGTGTTCTGCACCGGCTCCATGAACACCGCAGCGATGCTGTCGGGACCTTCCATCTCGATCCGCAGCGCCAGGTCGTCAGCGCAGCGCAGGGTGCAGTGATCGCCGGCTGCGTCGTGGGTGCAGTCGTTGCAGCGGTAGCGGTACGGCGTTTGCACCTTGATCGCGCCTGGCATCAGTGGCTCGAACATGGTCTTGATGGACGGCACGCCCGTCAGGCTGAGCGCGCCCATGCTGGTGCCGTGGTATGCCAGGTAACGAGAGATCACCTTCGTGCGGCCGTGCTGGCCGCGCAGCTTCCAATACTGCCGCGCCAGCTTGATGGCTGTCTCTACCGCATCGCCGCCGGTGGGCGTGAAGAACACTCGGTTGAGGTCGCCGGGGGAGTAAGTGGCCAGTCGCTTGGCCAGCGTGACGGCGGGTTCGTGCGCAAACGACCACACCGGGAAGTACGCCAGCTTCTCGCTCTGTTCGCGCGCGGCCTCGGCGATCTCCGCGCGGCCGTGCCCTACCTGCACGGTGAAGAGGCCCGAGAGGCCGTCGAGGTAGCGCTTGCCGTCGGTGTCGTAGACGTAACAGCCTTCGCCGCGGGCAATCACTGGCACCCTGTTGCCAGCGAATGCACCAAGGCGAGTGAAGTGCATCCACAGGTGACGCTGTGCGTCGTCCGAAAGTGTTGACGTCTCGCTGGACGGCATGGAAGCTCCGATTGTCGTAGTGAATTACTACGATAATCGTAGTCGATTGGAGGTCAGCCTGCGATCAGGTGGCGCCCAGCCCTCGAATCAGGTGGTCGACGTCTCGGGATCGATGCCGCAGGTATCCGTCGAGAATGCCTCGAGTCGGTCGCTGGCAGCGCTCATGTCGGAGCCCTGCAGGTCCTGCTGCAACGTGGCGAATTCCGGCGCGGATGCCAGCTTCGTAAAGTCCCAGTCGTACTGGGAGAAGATCTTGACAACGCTGTCGATGGCGTCACTCATCGTGGTCACGTCCTGCTTGATCTCGGCCGGTGCGTCGGACTTCAGGTCGCTCACCATTGACTGCATCGTGGTGAATGCTTCCTCGATCTTCGCCGAGTCAGGTGTTCCGGTGAAAACGGAATCGAGCTCGTCTGACTTTGCCTTGTAGGCAGCGATCTTGGCGCAGTAGTCGGCAGTGGAGCTGCCCGAACCGGACTTGGCATCGTCGCCGCAGCCGACGAACAGGGTGGTGGCGAGAAGGCCGCCGGCGATCAGTGCGATGGAACGCTTCATCATGATTCTCCGTTACTTCAGTGGTCCCGAGAGCGTAGTGGCCGAGGTGCCTCATCATCCGAGATCGGACACGAGAGGACAACTGGCTAGCCTCCGCACATGCTGCTTGCCCACGAACTGATCGGCCACACGTACGACCCCTCACTGGTGTTGATTCATGGCATCACCGACAGTCGTCAGATGTGGCAGCCGTTGCTGCGCGACCTCAGTGCGACCCATCAGGTGTTGACAGTCGACCTTCGCGGGCACGGGCAGAGCGACGCCGATGACGGCTACGACCCCATCAGCTACGCGTCCGATGTCGTGGAGACCGCGGCTGCACTGGGAGTCACCGACGCACTGATCGTGGGGCACTCGCTCGGCGGTGTGGTGGCCAGCGCGTATGCGGCGATCGCTCCGTGCCGCGCCGTCGTCAACATTGATCAGCCGCTGCGGCTTTCGGGCTTCAAGGATGCGCTCAGCCAGTTGGCACCGATGCTGAATGGCACCCGCGAATCGTTCGACCAGGCGCTGGAGCTCATGTTCGGTGCAATGGATGGGCCGCTGTCAGTCGATGAGCAGGCAAGACTCCGGCAGTATCGACGCGCCGATCAGACGGTGGTGCTGGCCACCTGGGCGTCGATATTCGAGTCGACTTCCGAGGAGCTCGACGCGACCGTGGCCACGCTGGCAGCCGGAGTCACGGTGCCCTACCTTTCGCTGCACGGGATGGACCCGGGGTCGGACTACGCGGCCTGGCTGCAGAACCTGGTGCCGACGGCGACGGTGGAGGTGTGGCCCGATATGGGTCACTACCTGCACTTGGTCGACCCCGGCCGCTTTCTCGCCCGACTGGCTGCCTTTGAGGTGCAGGTCCGCGGATGAGTTCCGCCGTTGTTGTCACGATCGAGGGCGCCGTCGGAACCATCACGCTCGATCGCGCTTCGAAGCGCAACGCAGTGAGCTACGAGATGTGGGTGGGACTGCAGGCTGCATGCGAACAACTCGCGGCGGATGCCGCCGTACGCGTCGTCGTTCTCCGCGGAGCCGGTGAGCATTTCTGTGCTGGCGCCGACATCTCGGATCTGCTTGCGCCGCGGGCGGAGGGTACGCCGAGCTTCATGGACGTCAACATGGAGGCAGAGAACGTACTTGCCGCGTTGCCGAAGCCAACGATCGCGGTTGTTCAGGGGGACTGCATCGGTGGCGGCTGCGCACTGGCCATCGATTGTGACTTCAGGCTGGCAACCGATGACTCACGGTTCGGAATCACCCCTGCCAAGCTGGGCATCGTCTACCCGCCGTCGTCGCTTGAGCGTGCAGTGGCGTTACTCGGCCCGGCCGCGAAGCGACTTCTGTTCACCGGCGACCTGATCGGCGCAGGCGAAGCGCTTCGCATCGGGCTCATCGACGAGGCGCTGCAGGCTGATGCCATCGAGACGCGGCTGAACGAGCTGTGCACAACGCTCTCGCAGCGCTCGCTGTTGACGCAGGCGGCGACCAAGGAGATGATCGCGGCAGTGGTGACAGCTGGTTCGGTTCCTCACACGATGGCGCAGCGCTGGGCAGATGAGGTGTCCGCGTCGGGTGAGATGTCTGAAGGTGTCAACGCGTTCCAGGAGCGCCGTCCGCCTCGCTTTCCATGGCGCGGTACACGTCCTGAGTGAACGGCGCCTCAGATGTCGTAGACCTCAGGGTGGGCGAGAGGGTGATGGAGCCAGCTGATCATCTGACGAAGCTGGTGGTAGGCGGCTAGTCGGGCTTCGTCGGTGTCGGCGGTCTCGGCGTCGGTGCACGCAGCGTGGAGCCGGCGGGTCATGGTTGGACCGAGTTCGAGCAGTCCGCTCGCTCCCTCACTTGCCCATCGGGCGAGTACGTAGCGAACGATCGCTCCCTCGGGCACGTCGACCGCAGCCGACAGTCCGCGAATCGTGCGCATCGGATCGACGTGCGCGTACAACGCGATGTCGGCTTTTAGATTCGCGTCCTTGTCGTCCTCTGGCCAAGGCCCAGTCCAGCGGTTGAGATGCACCATCGGCTCATCGGTGTTGCCCGCGTCGTTTGACATCCAGCCAACTTACGACGTGTGGGTGGCTCCTTCGCCCGTGGAATGGCGCGACTCGATGAGCAGTACCCGCGCCTTCGCACCAAGCTCGGAGCGGTAACGGTGAGGTGCCGTGGCCGGGTACGAGAGAAAGTCGCCGGTGTCCAGCGAGGTGCATACACCATTGACATCCACATCAATTGGCCCGACGAGTACATAGAGCGCTTCGAAGCCAGCGTGCTGCCATGGTTCGAGGAACTCGGTGGACAGTCCGATCAGCTCGATCACGTGGAACGGAGCGTTGCCGGGCAGGAGCAGGCGGCGCAGCGACTCGCCATCGGTTGCGATCGCAGGCACGCTGGCGTCGTGGGCGCGCGCCACGGCTGGTTCGGTTCTGCCACCAGCGCCACCGAACAGCGCTTGCGGCGTGGTCTCCAGCGCAGTCGCAAGTCGGTACAGCGACGACATCGACGGCTTGGCGCGCCCATTCTCGACCTGGGAGAGAAACGGCTGCGAGAGATCGGCGCGTGCCGCCAACTCGACCAACGTGAGTGAGTGCGACAAGCGCAGCGATCGGATGGCCTGGCCGACCTCGTCCCAACGCTCGTCGGTTTCGGAGCTCATGAGAGCATTGGCACCACTTCGTTGGCGAAGCGATCCATCTGCTCGACGGCCTTGGTGTACGGGTCGCCGATGAGATGGGGGAAGAGCGTCAGATTCTCGACGCCGAGCAGGTCGCGCAGTTCCTGGACCTGTGCTGCAACGCCCTCGGTGGTACCGACAAGAATGGTGCGCTGCTTCATCGATTCCTCCAGCGAGGGAATCAGTCCGGGCTGCACGGGGCGACCGTCTTCGCCCATGTAGCCGCGGCTCCAGCCGTACGGGCCGAGGAACTTCCAGAACTCGTCGTGACCGTTGCGGGCAGACCGCATTGCTTCCTCGTGGGTGTCCTCGATGCGAATGCTGACCACCAGCATTCGCTTGTCGCCGCGAGCAATCTGCGTTGGCTGGCACTGTTCGTACAGTTCGCCGTATCGGTCCCACATGCGCTTGATGAACGCCGGGTTCTGGTTCCAGAAGACGGCGCCGTGATCGACTGTGGGCACATACTCGACGGTTGGTGGGCTGGTGACGGCCTGCCAAATTTCGTAGGGGTACACGGGACGCGGAACGAGGCTGAGGTGCTTCACCGTCTCGCCACGGTCGGGGATGCCGGGCTGCGGGATCTGGAAGTACTTGCCGCTGAACGCGAATTTTTCCTGAGCGAGCGCGATGCGGATGATCTCCATCGACTCCTCGAAGTACTCGCGGTTGCGAGTGTCGTCGGCAGCCTGGTCGGGGTTGTCGTGTGACCCGATCGAGATGTGTTGATCGTTGAGGTGCAGGATCTCGCGTGGCACTGTTCCGCGACCGACGCCCAAGATGCCCCGCCCGCCGCTGAGATTGTGCATCGTGGCAAAATCCTCGGCGAGGCGAATCGGATTCCACTGCGGTACGACGTTGAACATTGTGCCGAGGCGAATGTTCTGGGTGCGTGCCGCAATCCACGCGTTGATGAGGATGCCGTTGGGGATGACCTCGTAGCCCTCGTGCTGGAAGTGGTGCTCGGTGGTCCAGAAGCTGTCGTAGCCCAGTTCGTCGGCCGCGACCGCAGCGTCGATGTACTTGAGCGTGGCGTCCCAGCAGGCGGCGTTGTCGTAACGCCGATCCATCGGGTTGGGGGCGCCAGCGCCCGCGTCGGTCATTTCAACGCCACCGAAGAAGAAGGCTCCAAGTTTCATGGAGCCGACCGTACCACGAGTATTGATGGGGTCAATATCCGGCGCGTGAACGCTCTGTGGCGGCGACCCACTGTGTGACCGCGCCGATTGCAGCCAGCACGGGGACGACGAGCAGCGCCCATCGCAAGCTCACGACGTCTGCCAACACGCCTAGCGCAAGAGGGCCGAGAACGATCGCAACGCCTGACGCCAAGGCGCAGTACGCACCGAGAGCGACAGCGTCGAGTGCATGGTCTGCGCGGCGGTAGAAGCGATCGACAGTGAGCGGATACAGAGGGGCACCGCCGAAGCCCACCAGCACCAGTCCGCCGGTCTTCCACACGAGGCCCGGCCCGAAGCACATCACGGTCGCGCCGACACCAAGGATCGCGAAGCTGTACGAGATGGTTGCGTCACCCCACCACCGCAGCAGCGTCGGCAAGGCAACCCGGGTGGCAAACATCATCACGCCGAACACGCTGGCGAGGATTGGTGCAAGGCCGGCACTGGCGTTGCCGACCTCACGGAGATAGGTGACGATCCAGATACCAATGCTGAACTCGGCGAGTACGGCATTCACGATGAACAGCCATGGCACCAGCACCTCGCGGTCGCGAAAGTGTTGGAGCGAAAACGTGCCACTGCGCTGTCCCTCGGGAATTTCGACGGGCAAGGCGACGAATGCGAGGGCGATGGTGAACAGCGCAGTGAGGATGAGATAGGGCGGCCGCCACGACCAGCCAGCACTCAGTGCGCCGCCGATGACCAGACTGAATGCCACACCCGCGACGCCCGGCGCAGCGTTGACTGCCGCGAACGCTTCGGCTCGGTGCTCTCCATGATGGTCGCTGATCAGGCCAGGCATGATCATCACCAGTAGCGCCCCACCTGCGCCGGTGAACGCGGTGCCGAGCAGCGTGATCGGCCAGGACGGACCGATGCAGAACAAGAGAACCCCACCAGCCAAACCGGCGGCCGCAAGCTGCAGGGTTCGTGCCCGGCTAATGCGGTCCACGAGGCGGACGCCGAACATGCCGGCGAACAGGAGACCGACGCCGAAGGTGCTGCCGTGGAGCGCAGCCACTACGCCACTGATCTGAAACTGCTCGCGAAGCTCGCCCAGAACGACGCCAACGCTCAGCCCGGCGACCAGTAGGCAGTAGCCGAGTGCAGACGAGTAGGTCAGCCGGTCCCAGCGGAACGTGGGGGGAGCGTCGGCCTGCACAATCACATGTGCAATTGTGCCAAGTCGACGGTGGCAGAGTCGTGTCATATACGCATTGAGGGGTGTGACTTGTAGCGTGCTCGGATGCTCCTCGGCATCGACACCGGTGGCACCTACACCGATGCCGTGATCTACGACGAGGCAACGGCGACGGTGGTCGCAAAGGCGAAATCACCGACGACCCATCACGACCTGTCGATTGGCATCTGTGGTGCAATCGATGCGGTGCTGGCCGCGGCGGATGTCGCTGCAGATCGGATCGAGCTCGTGTCGCTCTCCACCACGCTGGCAACCAATGCGCTGGTGGAAGGCAAGGGCCGCAAGGTCTGCGCCGTCATCATCGGGTTCGATGGCGACGTTCTAGAGCGTGCCGGTTTGGGCGAGGCGCTGGGCAATGACCCGGTCGTCATCCTCGCCGGCGGACACGACCCGCACGGCGGTGAGGTTTCCGAGCTGGATACGGAACGACTAGCGGTCGAAGTCGCCGCGGTTGCGGCTGGGGTCGAAGCATTCGCGGTCACCGCCCAGTTCAGCGTGCGCAACGCAGCGCATGAGCTGGCTGCCGCCGAGGTCATTCGAACCGTGACCGGGAAGCCGGTAACTGTCAGTCACCATCTTTCCGCTCGGCTCAACGGACCCAAGCGGGCGGTCACGGCGGTGCTCAATGCGCGACTGATCTCGATCATCGATGGGCTCGTGCGCACCACGGAGACAGCCCTTCTGCAACGCGGTATCCATGCGCCGCTGATGGTGGTGCGCGGCGACGGCTCGCTGGTGTCCGCGGCGTTCGTTCGCGAACGGCCCATCGAGACAATCCTCTCCGGTCCCGCAGCCAGCTTGGTTGGTGCGGCGCATCTGACCGGTGTTGCGAACGCAATGATCTCCGACATCGGTGGCACGACCACCGACATCGCAGTCCTGCGTGACGGCGTGCCTGTCATCAGCGAAGACGGAGCCACCGTCGGCGGTCATCAAACGATGGTCGGTGCGGTAGCCATGCACACCCACGGCCTCGGCGGCGACAGCCAGGTGCGTTACGACGAACGTGCGGTCGGCGCTGTTCTCCGCCTGGGCCCGCGCAGGGTCATCCCGATCTGTCAGTTGGCGCTCGACGAGCCCGAGCTGGTGCACTCGATGCTCGACGTACACCTCACATACTTCAGTCCGGGTGAGCTCGACGGCACGGTGCTGATCGCTGAGCATTACGAGCAGCGGCTGGCCTCGCTAGAAGGCGTCGAGCGCGCAGTCCTGGTGGCGATGGGCGGCAGGGTCGCGTCAGCCGCACGCGCCCTCACCACGATGCAGTTGCGTCGCGTGATGGAGCGTCTGGTGCAGCGAGGTGTGCTGCAACTGGCTGCCTTCACACCGACCGACGCTGCTCATGTCGTGGGTCTGCAGAACAACTACGACCGTTCTGCGGCCGTGAAGGCTGCAACGCTGTTTGCCAGGAGCCGCGATCGCATGGGCAAGTCGCTCGCGGCCGACGGGCAGGAGCTCGCCAAGCTGACAATCGACACCTTGGTCCGGCTCAGCGCGGAAGCCGTGCTGTCAGCCGCGTTTGCGCACGACGGCCTGCCACCCGACACTGTTCGGCAACCAGTGGTGCAGGCAGTGCTCGATCGTCGGCTCACCGTTGCCACCATGGCGCTGAGGCTGGAGGCTCCGCTGGTTGGGCTCGGCGCGTCGGCCGAAACATACTACCCGATGGTGGCTGCGTTACTGGGCGCCGAGTGTCGGGTGCCAGTGCACGCCGACGTGGCCAACGCCGTCGGGGCGGTGGTCGGTCGTGTTCGGCTCTCAGCGGAGTGCCTCGTCACATCGCCCGAGCAGGGCCAGTACCTGGCCCACATTGCCGGCCAGAAGCCGACACTGTTCATGAACCTGCAGGGTGCCCGCACGTTCGCGACCCAACAACTGGCCGCCCAGCTGGCGACTGACATGGCGGCCGCCGGTGCGCCCGTCTTTCAGACCAAAGAAGAATGGCGCGAGCACACCGTCGACCTCGGCGGACTTGAAATGTTTGTGGACGGCACGCTGACGTTGACCGCCAGCGGCCGCCCGCAGCTCGCAAGTCGTGAGTGACTCGCGGGTGTGATGGCTCAGTCGGTATAGCGACGAACGGTGGGCTTCTTGCCCTTGATCGTCGTCTGCTTCAAGGCAGCAATGACCTTGTCGACACTGCGATCCGGCACGCCAACAATGGCAAACTTCTCCGTGATCTTGATAGGCCCGATCTCGCGGCCGACCAGGTCGGTTTCGTTGGCGATTGCGCCAACCAGGTCGCCGGGGCGAATGCCAGCGTTGCGACCCAACGAGATATGAACGAAGCCGGTGGCGCCGCCCTTCTCGCTGGCGTGACCGCGGTCGTTGCCACGCACGGGCTTGCCACCGGGGCGTGAGGCACCGCCGCCATCGGGGCGACGCTCCATCCGATGCGTCATGTCGGGGATGTCTTGCTCGTCGACAATGTTGCCGGCCATCTCGTGGTAGAGACGGATAGCTGCGAGCGCAATTTGCTGCGGGTTGGCCTCACCGGACAACGCGTTGAGCACCGGCCAGAATGCATCGAGATCCTCGGAGGCCATGGACTCGCGGATTGCCGACACGGTTTGTTCCAGCTGAGCTGCACGCAGGTCGGCGACCGACGGCACCTTCACGATGGTGATGGCCTGCTTGGTGAGGCGCTCGATGTTCTGCAGCAAACGCTGCTCGCGGGGCTCGGCCAGGGTGATGGCAACGCCCTCACGCCCGGCACGGCCGACGCGGCCGATGCGGTGGACGTAGCTTTCCGGGGCGGACGGCACGTCGTAGTTGACGACGTGGGTCAGCGTGTCGACGTCGAGGCCACGCGCGGCCACGTCGGTGGCGACCAGTAGCTCGGCGGTGCCGTCGCGAAGGCGGCTCATGACGCGGTCGCGCTGGGCCTGGTCCATGCCACCGTGGAGCGCCTCGGCGCGGTAGCCGCGGGCGTTCATCGTCTCGGTCAGCGAGTCGACCTCGTGGCGCGTACGGCAGAACACGAGTGCGCCACCGGGCGACTCGATGTCGAGAATGCGGCCGAGAGCTGCGGGCTTGTGGTTGCGCTGCACGACGTAAGCGCTCTGGCGTACCTTGCCAGCGCTGGCCTTGGTGTCGCCGCGCACGACGTTGATGCGCACAGGATCGGTCTGGTAGCGCTTCGCGATCGAGTTGATGCGAGGTGGCAACGTGGCCGAGAACAGCACCGTCTGGTGAGCATGGGGAATGCCTTCGAGAATGCTCTCGATGTCATCGGCGAAGCCCATGTCGAGCATCTCGTCGGCCTCATCGAGCACGACCATTTTGATGCCGTCGAGGTTCAGCGAACCGCGACCGATGTGGTCGATGATGCGCCCGGGAGTGCCGACCACGATGTGCACGCCGCGGTCGAGTGCCTGCAGCTGACGGAAGATCGGCTGGCCACCGTACACCGGCACGCACTTCGCGCCGAGGTCCTTGCCGTAACGGAAGAACGCTTCGCTGACCTGCATGGCCAGTTCGCGGGTGGGTACCAAGACCAGCGCAACAGCCTTACTGGCGGCGCGCCCGTCGATGAGCTGCAAGGCGGGCAACGCGAACGCTGCGGTCTTACCGGTGCCGGTGGCGGCCTGACCGAGGAGGTCTCTGCCTTCCATCAGGTAGGGGATGGTCTCACGCTGGATGGGGGTGGGCTCTTCGTAGCCCAACTCGTCAAGTGCCTTCAGTAGTTCGGGCCGAAGACCGAGTGCTGCGAAGCCGCTTTCTGTCACTGTTGTGGCCGCTGTGGCGGCGTCTGCGGCGATGTCGCCGGAATCGGTGACGTCGCTCTGGACGTCCTCACTGTGTGCTTCCACGGTGTCTCTCATTTCATGAATCACTCAACGATAGAGGCACGAGACGCCGTTCGCTTGTGACACCGGGCGGGGCAGCTACTCCCCGGATCCACCCGCCAAATCTGCGAAGGCTTGATCGAGCTCCCAGCACAGAATGTCGGCGTCGGCGCGGGTGAACACGATCGGGGGTTTGATCTTGATCACGTTGTCGTGCGGGCCGTCGGTGGAGGTCAGGACACCCCGGTTGCGCAGACGGTTGGCGACGTTTGCCGCGAGCTCGGTGGCCGGCTCTTTGGTGTCTCGATCAACGACCAGGTCGAGGCCGAGATACAGCCCGCGGCCGCGGACGTCGCCGATGGCGGCGTGTCGTGTTGCGAGTTCCTGGAAGCGCGAGAGCAGGTAGCTGCCTGTGTCCAGTGCGCGGTCCATCAAGCCCTCGTTCTCGATGACATCGAGCACGGCCATGCCGGCCGCGCACGACACCGGGTTGCCGCCAAACGTGTTGAACCACTCCATACCATTGGCGAACTGTGCCGCCAGCGCCGGAGTGGTGATCACTGCGCCGAGCGGGTGTCCGTTGCCGATCGGCTTGCCCAGCGTGACGATGTCGGGGACGACGCCGTGCTCCTCGAAGGCCCACATCGCGGTGCCCACGCGACCGAAGCCGACCTGCACCTCGTCGGCGATACACAGCGCTCCGGCATCACGGGTGAGCTGATAGGCCGCAGCGAGGTAGCCCTCGGGAAACACGACTTGACCGCCGCAGCCACTGATGCTCTCCGCGATGAATGCAGCTGGCCCCGCTCCATTGTGCGCGACGGCCGCGTTGATCGCGGTAGCAACAGACTGGGCGTAGGCCGGGCCGTCGTCGCCATGCTGCCCGCGGTAGGGGTCAGGTAGCTCAGCGATGTGGGTGTGGGCGGGCTTGCCTGCCCCGCCGGCGCGGTTGAACTTGTATGCGCTGATCTCGACGAGGTCATTGGTGTTGCCGTGATAGCCCCAGTCGAGCGCGACGATGTCGTGACGGTCGGTGACAGTGCGCGCAATGCGCAGCGCTAGCTCGTTGGCCTCGCTGCCCGAGTTGGTGAAGTACACGACGCTCAACGGCGCCGGGAACGTGACTGCCAACCGTTCGGCATAGTCGAGGATGGTGCGGTGCAGGTAGCGGGTGTTGGTGTTGAGTACCGCCGCCTGGCCTGCGATGGCGGCGACTACATGCGGGTGCGCATGACCGACGTGGGCGACGTTGTTCACGCAGTCGAGATATCCGCGACCCTCGTGGTCGAATAGCCAAGCGCCCTCGCCGCGGACGATGGACAAATGGTCGCGATAGGTGGTGCTCAAGGAGGCGCCCAGATCGGCCGTGCGACGCGGCTGCAGCACCGAGGGTTGGTCGGCCGAGTGGTCGTCGAACGTCTCGGGTGCGAGGCGGATCAACAGGTTCGCGTCGGGCACCAGACTGCGCCAGATGTTCATGCGACTGGGCTCGCCGGCGCCCTCGAAGTTGCCGTGGAAGCCGAGCTCTGGGTCTGCCATGAGATCGGTCATGATCTGCACATGGACGTGAGGCGCCCAACCACCGTTGACGGTGTGGTCGCCGATGAACCCGACAACGTCGCCGGCAGCGACCGCCTCGCCGGGTTTGTGGAGCGCCAATGTGGCGCGCGAGAGGTGGCCGTACAACACCCAGAACGGTGTGCCGTCCCCGCTCTCATGACGGAGCACCACGGTGGGGCCGTAGTCGTAGGCAAGGTCGTTGTCGACGACCGACTCGACCACGCCGGGCAGCATTGCGTGCACCGTCGTGTCCTCGGCGATGAAGAGGTCGATGCCGGTGTGCACCGACCGTGGCTCGGGAGCGTCGGTGCGGAATTGCTCGCCTTGGTAACACGAGCGGTCCTCGTCATAGCGGCCAACGACGACCTGTGCGCGGGCCGCATCCATTTGCGCCTGCATCCATTCCCACGATTCCACGGGGCCGGGGAACTGGGTGGCAGGTGCGCCGTCGGCGAGGCTGACGACCACTCGGCCTGCCCGCCGCAGATCGAAGGGCAACACGCCGACCGGCTGGCACGCGGGCGATTGCAACCACTCCACGATGCGGTCGTGCTGCGGTACCGGCTCGAGCCCCGCCGCGTCGCGTGCAGCGAAGTGCAGAAACTCTGGTCGCATACCCATCAGTCGGCGCAACAGGCGAAGCGCCGGCGCCTGGGAGATGGTGAGGTACTCGTTGTCGGGGAACTCGCGCTGGCGGTGCGATGAGATGACCACGCTCATTGCCAGCCGTGTTGCAGAAAGGTCGTAGACGACGCGCAGTTCGTCGTCAGTGAGCGGGAACTCGGCGACGTAGCCGCTGATGACGTCGCAGCCGGCGGCGACAAGGTCGGTGGCATCGAGAAGCGCGTAGGCGAGCGTGACAGCCAGTTCATTCACCTGGCGCGCGAACAACATGTCGCCGAAGTCGATGAGGCCACTGATGATGGGGCCAGACGGTGAGATGTCGACGAGCACGTTGTAGTCGTTCGCGTCGTGGTGGACGACTGCGCCCCGAAGCCGGGGGAGCAGCGGTTCTACCCGCAGACGATGGCGCCGAAAGGCCTGCTCGACCACTGCGCGATCGTCATCGTTCGCGATGTCGACAACCCACGGTGCGACCGCGGCAGCGTTGTCCAGATTCCAGAGAAAGCCTGGTTTGTGGGCGGCGGGGTGTCCGAACCCCTGCAGCCCACGGGACATCCGGCCCATGAAGCGGCCAAGTTGGTGTCGCAACTCAGGTGAGGGGGCGAAAGTCGCGTAGGGATTACCGGACAAGAAGGTCAGCGCGCGCAGAAGATGGCCGTCGTGCTCGACGATGCCAGGTGCAGCCATCCGAGGGATGGCCAGCGAGGGATCGGAAACCGCCAGATGGTCGAGCGCTGCGTGCTGCAGGTCCAACGCGGCCCGCGTCTCCGCCGAGTTCGAAATCTTCACGACATAGTCGCCGACCTGCACGTTCTGGTCGCGCTCGGACGCCAGTGGTCGAATCTGGCCGCCGATTCCGAAGTACTGATCGGCAAGTCGAATGACCTCTTCCTGGTCGAAGGCGGGTGGCGGGGAGTCGAAGACGGTGTCGGCCATGCGGA
>JANOYI010000032.1:0-11291 GCA_031428795.1 Ilumatobacteraceae bacterium
CTCGAATGTTCGGTCCAGCTTGCGGCTGATCCAGCTGTGGGCGCCGCCGGCAACGGGCACGAGCCCGACGTGAACGTTTTGCGGATAAGTGGACGCGTCGTCGAAACCCAAGAACGCGACAGTCTTGCCGCTGGGGTCAGCGGAAGGTTGGAAGTAGTTGCCGGCTGTGACTGTGAGCGCGCTGATCTCGCCGTCGAGCGGCACGAGATAAAGATCAGCGCAGAAGTCGAGGTCCCAAGTGTCGTGGCGCTGAGCGGACGCAATCACTGCGGAGGAGTCGTGCGTCCAAGCGATGTCGCTGTGTTCGAACTCGCCGGGCGTCAGGTTGCGCGGCTTGCCCGTGCCATCGGCGGCAACGACGTAGATGTGCTGAGGCCGGTCGTACACCCAGCCTTCGCCGTTGAGCTGAGTGAAGAAGCGCTCGATCTTGCGTGGCGCCTGCCAGCTCTCGTCTCCTTCCTCCGCCCCTGGTGCGTCGTAGCGCTCGTGCGGCGTGCGGCTGATGAAGGCCACCCACTTACCGTCAGGGCTGACCGACACATCGCTGAGCCCGTCGCGCATGGAAGCCAGCGTCCGTGTCTCACCGACCGCGGAGATCGGCAGGGCGTGCAACGTGCTCTCACCCTTCTTGGCGCTGCGACGTGAGGTGAACAACAGCGTGGTGCCGTCGGGGCTCCACGTGGGGTTCCCATCGTGTTCGCCGGACGTGATGGGGCGAGGCGGCGTACTGCCGTCGGCGGCTGCCAACCAGACCTGCGAGAAGTACTTGTTCTTCTCGAAGTCGACACGGGTGACGACGAACGCAATCTGGGTGCCGTCAGGCGAGACGGCCGGGCTGGACGCTTGCACCACATTGCCGATGATCCTCTCGGCAAGGGCTGCGTGTGGGCTGAGGTCAGGAACGGACATGCCGGGAGACGGTACTCGCTGGTGCAGCTGTGCCGCTTCAGCGAGACCGAGACTGGTCAGGGGACGACGGTCGGGTCAATGACACGGCCGATGAACAGAATGGTTCCGGCGCCCTGGTCGCGGATGACATACAGGAACGGACGATTGATCTCGATCGTCGGCCCATGCGACATGGCCATCTCTGCGCCGGTAGCCGCAGCGGCGCGAGTGCCGTGCTCGTCGACCTCGATCATTGCCTCGTGTTCGACTGTCGCCAGCTGGAGCCCTCCGCCGTCGACCATTCCGGAGAAGTCGGCGTCGGCACTGAATGCGGTCGGCATCCCGAGGGCCTGCAGCGTGTTGTTCATCTGAACGTGTGTGCGTGCTGCCCACTTCGGCATGGACAGGTGGATGCCTCCGTTTCGGATCTGATCGATCACCGCAGCGAGGGATTCGGTCGTGAGGACGGCCTCGAATGCTGCGAGATCGGTTGGCGCAATCACGACCATCGAGAGCGCTCCGCCGCCGTAGGGAAGTTCGACTGCCTGGAGTTCCTCGCTCCACAGCGAAGGGAGATACTCGTCGTAGTGCATCATCGGCACGCTGACCCCGGTGCCGTCCGAGAGCGTGAACGGACCTGACCGTGTGGCAGCTGGGTCGAATGGGAACTCCCATGGCGCATCCATCGCGACCGCATTCACGAGCACCATCGATGTGTTCGAGTCGAACGACGGGTCCGGGAACAGCTCCGGGATCAAGCCGGAGGTCTCATCGGAGATCCAGCCGTTGATCAGTTCACGAGCGGCCCCTGGTGGGGTGCTGAAGTCGACCTCGGCGAGTGGCGATCCGTACGCACCGGCCAGAGCGTCGAGGTACTCATTGCGCAGCACGAGACCAGGTCGCGTCCATACCTTGTTCGCATGGTTCAACTCTGTCGGGCTGCCCGCGGTCCGGGCGTCGAGGGTCAGGTCGTAGGCGTTGATGCCCTCGTGCCAGTTCGCCGGTTCGATTCCGTCGGCGTGCAGCACTTGTGCAATCTCGGCGGCAGTCTGGCCCCGCGCGCCGGCGTAGATCATGCTGAGCGCGAACGTCGCGCTGTACGGTCCTACGATCGTGTTCCCGCCCCGGTCGGCAACCACCGTCCGGTACAGGTCAACTGCGAACTCGTTCATCGCGGCGACGGCAGCGGTCGTGTTCTGCCCGTCGGCCCCGCCATCGACCGAACGTTCGGTGACATTGCCGAATCGCAGCGGCAGAGCGCTCACGCCGGTATCGGTTTTGTCAGCGCCGCAGGCAACGACACTCATCATCGTCGCCGACAGAACCAGAAGAGCCGAGCCACGACCTCGCATGCCGATTGGACGTTACACGCCCCCGTTTGGTTCCCGTGCGGTCTGCGCTAGGACCCGGGTCCGCGAGAGTACGGTCGCGGTTCATGACGACGCTTTACGGTTCGAAGAAGGATTTGACGATCAGTATCGGGTTCTTCGTTCTCGTCGCAGGAGCCATTGCTGCGTCGACGCTGGCCCGTGGCTCGACCGTCGTGGGGATCGTGTTCCTGCTGGTCGCTCTCGGACTCGTGGTGGTGGCGATCGTCCTGCACCGTCAACCGGCCAACGAGTTGCGCGTATCGAGCGACCTGATCGAACTCAGCAGACCAGGCCGCGTGATCGGATCGCTCTCCCGAATTGACACCGGCGGGCGGGTAGATGTGCTGCGTCACATCTACCGCGGGCGAGCGTTCTGGTCGTTGGTGCCCGCTGGCGGCGAGCCTGGTTCCGGAATCTCGGTGGACGACTTCGTTCCCGACGACATCCGTTCAGCCGCCGAGCAGAACGGCTGGACAGTCAACATCGTCGAGTAACACCAGTTGCGGTCGCTTCAGTGCCCGCCACCCGAGTGCACCTCATGTGAGAGCATCGGCGGATGGAGATCGCTGACTTTCTGGCTGCTACTGAACGCGACGGGGCTGCCTTTGTGGACGCCATTGAGGCCGCAGGGTTGTCCGCTCGGGTTGAGTCGTGCCCCGAGTGGAGCACTGCTGATCTGCTCTGGCATCTGGCGGAAGTGCATGACTTCTGGCGGACGATTGTGGGCGATCATTGCGACACGTGGGAGGGCTACCAGCAGCCGGTTCGTCCTGCGGATGAAGAGTTGGTTGCCCGTTACCGTGAGGGGCTCGTCGCCACACTCGCCGTCCTGGCGGCAGCCGATCCGCAACAGCCCAACTGGACATGGTCGAACGATCACAGCGCTGGCTTCGTGATCCGGCGGATGGCGCATGAGACAGCCGTGCACAACTGGGATGCGCAGCAGGCCGCAGGCAGCGATGTTGCCATCGACGCGACGCTGGCGAGCGATGGCATCGACGAGTTCCTGACTCACATGCTCGACGACGGATCGCCCGAGTCGGAGCCGGTTGGTGGATCAGTACACCTGCACTGCACCGACGTTGCCGGCGAGTGGACATTGCAGCCCAGCGAGGCTCACGGTTTCAACGTCACTCGGGAACATGCCAAGGGCGACGCCGCAATCCGGGGCGCCGCCAGCGACATCCTGTTGGCGCTCTGGCGCCGCCGAGGCATTGAGACGCTGGACGTTGTCGGCGACGCAGCAGTGGCTGCCCGCTTCGTCGCCCACTCGTCGCTCGACTGACTCGGGCCAGCTCATCCCTGTCACGTTCCAGACGGGACCCCGTGCTATGCCGTGACACAGTTGTGCTCACCGAGGCGGCAGTCACTTACTCGGCGAGGCCTGCAGGGTCACCGTCGATGATCTGGTCGAGGTACTCGCTGAGGCCGTAGCCACTCTGGCCTTCGAATGGGCCAGAGTGCACGGTCCACTTGGTCATGCCTTCGCTGATGCGAGTCATCAACCAGTTGCCGTCGGGGTCCTGGCGACGGTTTCGCAGCGGGATCAGGTCCATCACTTCGCCGGTGAATGCCCACTCGCGATCTGAGCGCGATGACTTCAACAGGCCGGTGATGCGCTCGTGGTATTGCTCGTTGCCACGGGTCTCGGTGCTGATGGTCACTTCGTCGCAGTAGTGAATTTGACCCTGCTCCCACACGAAGCCGCCGCGGGTGCCAGGGCCGTCCTTCTTCGCAACCCGGCTGGCCATGAAGCCGAAGTCCTCGTTGATGTTGGCGGTCAGCCACCGGTAGTACCACGGGGCTTGCCAGAAGCGTGGGCCCCATGAGTGGTCGCGCAAGCCGTGGCCTTGGATCTCCCACTCGCGGTCGCCGACGCGCATGGTGCCTCGCGCCTGGATGAGCTGCTCGTAGTGACCCTTGGCGAATTCCTCGCCGGGCGTCTCGTGCGGCGTGTCGGGCTCGCCGCCGAACATGCTGGGCCTGCCCTGGCCAGTGAAGGTGAGGTGCACTTCGCACTCGGCGTACGGATTGTTGGTAAACGCTTCCTTCGGGTTGGCCATCTGCTCGGGCTCGTCGAGCAGCACGACCTTGCCGTTGTAATCGATGCGCAGTTCTTCGAACGGCGTGACCATGGTCCACTTCAAGCCGCCGGCGTCGAACGCATCGTTATTGTCGATGGTGGGTCGCTTGTACATGAATCCAACGCTGCGCTGCCCGCCGTCCGCCTCCGGCGGAAGGTAGAGGCACACCGTCATCTCGGCATAGCCCTCGTTGGCGCGGTTGCCGATTCGGAACCAGCCGCCGACCTGCTGCTCAGGGTCGAAGCAGTTGACGTACATGCTCTCGTTGAAGTTGGACTCCGGGCCCAACTCGTGCATGAATTCGTCGGACGGGTCCAGTCGTACAGCCATGCGGTCACCGTAACGAGCGGTCCGCAGCCTGGTCGTACCGTGCGGACCGTCGAAGGCGTCAGGTCTATTGCTGCGGCGGCAGACTCAGCGAGCCCAACCGCTCGGACAACATTTCCGCCAATCGACTCATGTCAATGGGCTCGGCTGGCTCACCGTTTGGTTCGCTTGGCGGTGCGCTCGTGAGCGGGGGGATCGGAGGCAGCGTGATCGACGACGGAAGGGTCGCAGCGACCGGCATTTCGTCTGAAATCGGCCCCACCTGAAACGGCGCGTTCATGGCGTCAAGGCTTGGCATGGTTGTTGGTGTTGGTGCTGATGGTGCCGATGGTGCTGCTGGTGCCGAAGCAGCTGGCGCCACATGAGTCAACGGCGCCGGTGCTCCCACCGGTGCTGATGGTGCCAGAGCGATGCCGCTCAGTTGCCCGAGCGCGTTGTTGATCTGCGCGAACCGTTCGTTCGTTGCCATCGTGTTGCGCTGATGCATCGCTTCGATTCGTTCCAGCAATACCTGCGTCGCCTGCTCCATGCGGGCCCCGAGTAGGTCGCCGTCGAGAGCAACCGAGCCTGTTTCTGCCGCCCGCGTTTCCCAACGAAGCTCAAGCGCCTGCAGGCGAGCGAGCACCTCGCGGTTGCGCTGCTCTGTCTCCACCGCGACCGCTTGAATCTCGCTGCGAACCTCGACAAGACGCGCGTCAACCGCTGCCAATACCGAGCGGACAAGAAGCTCGATCTTTTCGTCGGTCGGGTCGGCCATCTCGATCAGCCCTTCTTGCCGCGCAGCCAGCTGCGACCGCGCTTATCCGAATCGCCACTTCCGACGAGTTCTTGCTGAGCGTCGCGCCGGTCGTCGGTCAAGACATCGACCATTTCCCAGATGTCGACAGCAGCAAGGTTGTGCGTTGGCTCGCCGAATGTCACGAGCGGCGCTGGGTTGACAACAAGGTCGATCGTCGAGGTGGGGGCCGAAGCCAACCTGGGCAGGTCGGCCGGCGGTTCAACCAGCACGAACGGGTGGACCGGAATGTATGTGGGCTGTTCGGGAAGCGAGGCAAAGAAGTTGTCGGCTGTGCTGGCAATCGCCGGTTCGGTCGCAACGAGGGGCTCGGGCTCGGGCAACGGGGCAGACATGGTGTGCAGGATCGGCAGTGTGAGGGAAGCCAGCGTCGGTATCGGCGCGAGCATCAGTGCGGTGACGGGCGCTACCTCCGAAGCAGGTTCCTCGACGATGACCGCCTTGACCGATGCCACAGTTTCGTCGGCCAGGTCGACGGGCTGGATTTCCTCGATGTGCACCGTCGCGTCCTGGTCGTCCTCGGCGGCGGGCGACAGGAGTGAGCTGAGCGTCGGCAGCACAAATACCGGTGCAGGTACCACGACCAGCTCTTCGATGACGGGTTCATCGGGGATGGTCTCCTCGACGATGGCGTCCTCGATGACGGGTTCATCGGGGATGGTCTCCTCGATCACGGCCTTCTCCGCGACCAGCTCTTCGCTGACAGCTTCGTAGATGAAGGCTTCCTCGACGACTGCTTCCTCGACGACTGCTTCCTCGACGACTGCTTCCTCGACGGCGTCTTCCTCGATGACTGCTTCCTCGACGGCGACTGCTTCCTCGACGGGAATCGCCTCTTCGACGGCTGCTTCTTCGACGGCTGCTTCTTCGACGGCTGCTTCTTCGACGGCTGCTTCTTCTTCGAGGGTGACTGCTTCGATCAGGCGCGAGTCATCTGCGGGCGCTGCGGTGGCGAAGGCTTCTGCGACCGGCAACGACGTTGCTGCGGCTGAATCGCGCAGCCAGTGGTGCACACCGGAGGAGTGGTGACGGAGTGGGAACACTTCGGGCATTCCCACTGCTTTGTTGGCGATCGACTCCAAGAGAGATTCGGTCGCCAGCTCGATGGTCAGCTCAACGGCATCGCGATCGATCGACGGTTGCCGTTGAAAGAGGCGTGCAAGTGACGTGGTGTCACCAATCTGCACGCCGCCAGCCTCGAGTTGTGTGGTCGAAACCACTCCACAGCTCACCAACCGTGTGCCGATGGGTGCGTCGCCCTCACGTTCAGCGAAATACACACGTCCGTCGACCGCGAAGAGTCGGACCCGGGGGTCGATTCCGACCGCGACCTCACCTGTGTAGCGCTCATTACCGATGAGTGCCACGAAACCCCAGATGGGGTCCGCGCCGCTGTATGAGTTGAGTTGGCTGCGAATCATGAGAGACCCTTCCCGATTCAAATCCTTCGGCTCTCAGTTTCGGCCGATTTGACGGCGACCTTGAGGGTTTGTCAAAGGAACTCTCAAGTTGCTCACCGTGCGGACCGATGACTCGTCGCCAGGGTTCCAGATACGCGGAATCCGTCGGGGCAGGGAGGCCCTGCCACAACAACGGGAAGGGGCGAGTCGATGCTTCGACGACTCAAGATTGGCGGACGAGTGAACATGCTCATCGCGCTGCCATTGTTGGCACTGGTCGCGTTCGCCGCGCTCAGCTTCATCGCTCTCCAACGCGTCAGCGTCCGTGGTGACGAGTACAAGGCTCTGAAGCAGGCCCAGGATCTGCGCGCCGCAACGGCGCCGCCGCCGGCCAGCTTGCTCGAGTCGTGGGCCATCGTGAACCACATCGGAATCCTCGGCGCGACCATTGACGGCTTCACTGAGGATGGCGTTGCGATCATCAACGCCGAGCTCGCCAATCTTGACGCAGCCCAGGCCCGCTTCGAGGAGTCGATTGCCTACTGGAGCGAGCAGGATCTCGACGAGCGAGTCGGAATGCGTCTCATCCAAATCGGTGGCGACCAGGGTGACAAATTCTTCCGCCAAGTCAACGAGGAGCTCAAGCCGGCGATCGCCGCGAAAGCACCGCAGAACGTCATCAAGGTCATCAAGACCATGGAGTGGCGCTACGACCTCCAGCAGACCGGCGTGATGCGCGCCCTCGAATGGTCGCAGCCCGAAGTCGCCGCCCTTGAGGCCAGCACCGACGACTACGTGGGCAAGGTCATTCTGCTCGCAGGTCTCGGCACTTTCGCACTGCTCGTCGGGACCTTGCTGCTGTCGGGCATGGTGCGCCGCTCGATCATTCACCCGATTCGTCGCCTCGCTGCGCAGGCCAAGTCCGTCGCCACCAAAGACCTACCCGACGTTGTGCAGACCGTGCAGGACCTCCCGCCCGATAGCCCTGTGCCACACCTCGCTACCTTCGATGTGGGTACCCGTGACGAGCTGGCCGACCTGGGTGAGAGCTTCAACTCGGTGCAGGACGCAGCCGTGGATCTCGCCGCCGAGCAGGCCATTGCCCGTCGCATTGTGTCGGAGAACCTTGTCAACATCGCTCGTCGAAACCAAAACCTCCTCGGTCGTACCCTTGGCTTCATCTCCAGCCTGGAGCAGGGCGAGCGCGACCCGGAGACTCTCGACAACCTGTTCCGCCTCGACCACCTCACGACTCGTATGCGACGCAACGCCCAGTCGCTGCTGGTGCTGGCTGGTGCCGAACCGACCCGCTTGTGGGCACCTGCGGTTGCCGTCGGTGACGTCGTTCGTGCGGCGCTCTCCGAAGTGGAGAACTATGGCCAGGTGGAGCTTGCCGACCTCGGCGACATCGGAGTGCAAGGCCAGGTGGCGAGCGAGGTCGCCCACCTTTTGGCCGAGCTACTCGAGAATGCCACCAGCTTCTCTCCGCCGACCAGCGCCGTCACAGTTGTCGGTCGCGCAGTTCCCGACGGCCACCAGTTGGCGATCTTCGACTACGGCCTCGGTATGACGACCGAGGAACTGGCGGACGCCAACCGTCGGCTGAACCAGGTGTCGTCCTTCGACCGTGAGAGCAGCAAGATGCTCGGCTTCCAAGTGGTGGCCCGCCTGGCCGCTCGTCATGACATCAAGGTCATGCTGACCACGACCCCTGGTGGCAGTGGTGTGACGGCGATCGTGCGCCTGCCGAAATCGATCCTTGAAGTCGTCGGCGTTCCGGGCAATACCCTGGCTCCCGTTGTCGACGTGCCGGCAATGGCGCAACGTCTCAGCGAGCCGTTGCCGCTGACCGTGTCCGTCGCTGCTGCACCCGTGATGGAGCAGAAGCCCACGGAGATGACCGACGAGGCGCTGTGGGAGGCCATGAAGGCCCCCGAGCCGCAGGCAACGTCCGCTTCGGTTGCGTCCGAGGTTGCCCCGTCAACTACGTCGTTCACGTTGCCGGCCTTTGAGCCGTTGACCACTCAATCGGGTCTGACCAAGCGTGTACGTGGTGCACAGATGCCCGAGCTCGGGTCGTCGCCGATCGAGGACACCACGCCCCGCCCCGCCGAAGAAGTGCGCAGCACGCTTGCCAGCTTGCAGCGCGGCGTCGACCTTGGCCGCCAGCGCCACATCGACAGCTGAGTCATACGGAACCTGAGGATCCACGCATGTCACTTTCCGAAAAAGCGAACAACGTCAACTGGCTGATGGCCAACTTCGTGCGCACTACCCCCGGCGTCGAGCAGGCGGTAGCGGTTTCGTCCGATGGGTTGCTCATTGCGATGAGTACCGATTTGGAGCGAGGCTCGGCCGACAAGATGGCCGCGATCATCACCGGCATCCGGGCTTTGGCCCACGGTGCAGCCAACGAACTCGCCAAGGGCCAAGTCATGCAGGTGCTGGTGGAGATGGCCGGCGCATACATGTTCGTCAGCGCTATCTCCGGCGGTTCGACGCTCGGCGTGGTGGCCACCCGTGATTGCGACCTGGGTCTTGTCGGCTACGAAATCACGCTGCTTGTCGAGCGGGTTGGTGCGCAGCTGACCCCGACACTGATCACCGAGTTGAAGAACTCGCTGGTATCGGTGTGACATGGAACCACTCGGCGCGGACGAGCCGCACGCTCAACTAGTACGCCCGTTTCTCGACCTGAAACGGCCTTTCCAACGTCCTTTGGTAGAAGAGGATCACTCCGCTTCGGCAAACGGTGTGCGGGCGTACGCGATGACGGGCGGTCGTTCGGTCGCCAGCGGTGTGCTCGAGTTCGAGACGATGCTGCAGTCGACGGCCAGCGGTCGCGAGGCCCTGACCGCGATGAAGTTCGAACGCGCAGAGATCCTGCGGCTCTGCCAGACAGACCCGCAGTCAGTTGCCGAATTGGCTGCGCTGCTGCGGGTGCCGATTGGTGTGGTTCGCGTCGTAGCAGCGGATCTGGTGTCCGAAGGAATGTTGGAGTCTTTCCAGCCGAGCGCGAACGTCGCTGACGACGTGCTCCTGATCACGAGGTTGATTGCCGGTGTCCGTAGTCTCTGATAGCCCAACCCGACCATCCTCAACCGGACCGATCCCGGTCAAGATCGTGATTGCCGGCGGCTTCGGCGCTGGCAAAACCACGTTCGTCGGCGCGCTGTCCGACATCACGCCGCTCACTACGGAAGCGGCGATGACCAGCTTCGGCGAGGGTGTCGACAATCGTGGCGACGTCGGCACCAAGACCACGACCACGGTGGCAATGGACTTCGGACGTGTCGCTGTCGACGATGCCATCGTGCTGTACCTGTTCGGAACGCCTGGCCAAGACCGGTTCGGCTTCATGTGGAACGACCTCATCCAGGGCGCGCTCGGTGCAGTCGTGCTGGTCGATAGCCGTCGTATCGAAGACTCATTCCCCGCGCTCGACTACTTCGAGAGCCGCAGTGTGCCGTTCGTGGTGGCCGTCAATCGCTTCGGCGGGCAGATGTTCCACACCGTCGACGAGGTTCGCGAAGCACTCTCCATTTCCTCACACGTGCCGGTGGTCAGCACCGATGCTCGCGGCCGCGTTGCCGTCAAGGAAACAGTGCTCAGCCTGCTCGATGTCGTTCTCCAGCGGGCACTGGCCAAAGCCAAAACCAACTAGAGCAGTTCAGGACACGCCGTTGGACTTGATGACGTCGCGGTACCAGTAAGCGCTGTCGCGTGGGGTGCGCTGCAACGTATCGAAATCAACGTGCACGAGACCAAAGCGCTTGTCGTAACCAAGGGACCATTCGAAGTTGTCCATCAGCGACCACTGGTAGTATCCGCGCACATCAGCGCCCGCGTCCATCGCCGCCTTCAGCGCGCGAAGGTGCTGGTCGAGATAGTCGATTCGGCGCGGGTCGGCGCAGCGACCATCGACCACCGGGTCGTCGTAGGCTGCGCCGTTTTCCGTGATGTAGATGGGAGGCATGTTGGGGTAGTCGTCGCGCAGTCTGGTCAACAGGTTGGTGAAGCCCTGGGGTGTGATCGGCCAGCCCATGTCGGTGTGCACCTCGCGCTCGGCCGCCTCGGTGACGCCGGTGACTGTGGGGTAGGCGCGCATGCGGTTGGTGGCGTCGTCGTCCTCGACGCCGCGGACGAGGATGTCGAAGTAGTAGTTGATGCCCATCCAGTCCAGCGGCTGCGCAATCGTTGCGAGGTCGCCGGGCTGAATGGCGTCGGCTAGCGAGCCGTAGGACTCAAGGAGATCGGCCGGGTATTCGCCACGCAGGGTCGCGTCGAACCACCAGCGATTGTGGATGGCGTCGATCAGCTGAATTTGGCGTTCGGGCGCAGCGGGTGCGCCTTCGCTGGCAATGTTGGAGGGGTTGATGACGATGCCCAGTTGAAGGTTGTCGCGTTCGGCTCGCATCGCCTTCAG